>CAZSVJ010000114.1:0-10626 GCA_964610185.1 uncultured Occallatibacter sp.
CGACAGAGCATAGATCTCCCACATCGTCGTCTCCGCCCAAAGTCCATGGAAGCTGAGCGAAAGCTGCCCATCGCGAACCGATAAATCGTAATCCGACAGCCGGAAGTCCCGCTCCAACCACTCCAGAAAAGCGGGCTCAAAGATGCCCCGCCGCCCAAAGAACGTGTTGCCCGCTAGCCAAATCAGTTCCGATTTGTGAAAGCGAAGCTTTCTGGTCTCTTCCAGTTGAGCGCGCAACTGCTCCACGTCGACGAGCTCGCCCAGCCGCACCGTGCGCGCGCGATTGAGCAATGTGAACGTGGTGTGTGTCGAGGGAAAATGCTTCCAGATGAACTGCAGCATCAGCAGCTTATAAAAATCCGTATCGAGCAGAGAACGAGTGATCGGATCCAGTTCCCAGTTATGATCGTGCGCGCGCCTGGCGATGTTAATAATCACAGTGACCCCAATTTACCTCAAAGGACAGCCATTCGCTCACCACAAACCACATCAGCCGCCGGCGGTTGAATCCTCAATTGCGGCCGCTATGCCGGAGCGCACCTCGTCGAGCAGCACCGGCATGGCCCCGGCCTGCGAAGCCACCCATGCGCCCCAGCGGTTCCCTGCCTCGTTCAGCGTGGCCAGATCCGCTCCGCGCAGCATGTAGTGCGTCAATGCCGCCGTAAATGCGTCGCCCGCGCCGATCGTGTCGGTCACTCTGACCGCAATGCCCGGATGCTCGTGCCATTCGCCGCGCTTCACCAGCAGGCTGCCATGGCCGCCGCGCGTCACAGCCACCATCCCCAGCGTGGGGAACGCCTCCAGCAACCGCTCCGCATCGATACGCAATCGGTCTGGCTCGGGCCCTTCCTCAAGCGGCAATCCAAGCAGGCCCAGCACCAGCGGCATCTCGGCATCGTTCATTTTCAACACGGTCGCCAGCTCCAGCGACTCCTCGATCACTTCGCTCGAATAGAACGGCGCGCGCAGGTTTACGTCGAAGACTCGAACGCACTCCGAAGAAGTCTCCGCCACCAACATTTGGATGGTTTGCCGCGATTTCCGGCCGCGCTGAGCCAGCGACCCAAAGCAGACTGCGTCCGCGCGTTCAGCCAGTTGTACCCACTCGTCTGAAAGCTCCAGAAAATCCCACGCAGCAGCCTCATGGATCGCATAACTGGGTTGCGCGCCGTCAAGCCGTACCGTCACGCGACCCGTCTCATGCGCCAGGTCCACCTGCAACCGGGTCGCGTCCACCGGCAGCGAGTCCAACGCTTCCATCGCTCTGCGGCCCAGTTCGTCTCGCCCAATGCGGCTAAGAATGGCTGCGTGGTTTCCCAGGCGCCCCGCCATCACGGCAAAGTTGGCCGGCGCGCCGCCTAACCTTTCACCCGATGGCAACACGTCCCATAACAACTCACCCATACCCAAAATTAGATGCGGTTCTTTGAATGTCATGCTCCAGTTAGCTCCCCAGTCCACCGCCAAATTGAGCAGTCCTCCCAATTCGCAGTTGCATATTCGCCATCCGGCTGGTTGGCCAAAATCTTATGGTCGGCAATCGCATCCGCGCGCGACCGCCTTACCTCGCCTTGAAACATCCGCTGAAAACCCGCCTGCCGCTCAAGCACTCTCTCGTGCTCGTTGTTGACATATAGAATATCCAGCTCTCCGGGCCGGCCCGCAAAGCTCCTCGCCAGCTTCGACAACAGCCGCCGCAGCACCGGAGCGCCAAATGGATTAAATAGGAACACCATGCAAGGCCCATCCGGAAATCTGAATTCCACCGCATCGCCACAAACCAGCCGCATCGGCGCCAGCGGCCGGCCTTCCGCACGCCAGTTCGCCGCATTTTTGCGCGCAATCCGCGCCAGCGCGGGATGCAGCTCCACACCTATAGCCTCGCGAAATGGATACTCGGAGGCCAGCAACACGGCGCGGCCCATACCCGCTCCCAAATCGACAAATGCAAACTCATCGATCGGCGCCGCCGGCTTGGTCTGCCGCCAGCGCACGATCATCGCGCGAAACACCGAAGGCGCAACGCCGTAGTAAGCCGTGTTATGCCGGTCGTGGCGATGGCCGCTCGCCAAATTCCGTCCGGCAATCAGGCCGCTGGTCCGCAAGCCGAACTCCAGGTCGAAGGGATGGCGCGTGAAACCATCGCCAACCTTCAGACCAGGCAAAAGGCGCGGCCGGCCCTGCTGCTTGCCTGTCTTATTTTTCTGGTCCGCGTTCACGCTTGAACCTTAGCACACGGCGGCAAATCCGGGTGGCCGAGCAGGACCCAGCGGGCCCCCAAAGGCGCGCCCCGCAAGAGCAGGGACTCCCTGGGTGGTTTTGGATGGCGGGCAGTTTGCATGAGGTTATTCACCGGTCGCTTTGCCCTGTCGGCCGGCGCGGAGCGCTTTCTTGCGTGGCCAAGAGTCTCCTAAGCGCAGTTGATGGACATGCTTCCGCTCTTCGTTAGAGGGGCCGGTAGGGTCGACGGCACGAGTCTTATGGGGCATTCGGGCGGGAGTAGAACTGGTCGAACTCTCGAAGGGCCGCGCGGAATGTCCTCGATGGGGTCTCTCGGAAGCGGATCGGGGCAATGTCGCGCTGGCCCTGCGCCGGCCAACGCGCGCCCCACTCCGCGCAGCCCAGGAATTCGCCATTCCCGACGCAACGAGCACAGCTCTCAAGCGATATCTGCTCCAGGGTTTCCCAGCCTGAAGGGTAGTCAACCAGCGATGCCGGAGCGGAGCCGCTGCCACGCTGAAAACCGTCGCCGGATTCGTCACTATTCGGCCAGTGATCGCGGAAGTAGGGCGAGCAAGGCGTTGCGGGTTTGCAAGCGAAGGCTTCGTGATCCACGAAGTATCCGCCTCGAATTCCGGCTGCATTGTCGCTCGATGTGCGCAGGAGATTCCGGCGTTCCTCCTGTCCCTGCCAGTTGTAATCCGCGCCTCCGTTTTGCGTGGTTTTCGCGACCTGGATGAAGCGTATGCTCGAGCAGGAACGTCGCTGAGCGGGGTCCGGACGGTACTCGATGTGGCCGCGCAACACGTCGGAGGAGGTGTCATCGTCGACGGTCCAGCCCACGTTGGCGGCCAACCTGCCGGATCTTAGGCGGAACGAGACCTGCCCGGCCACAGGTGCACGTTTGAGCAAGGCCGGGGCAACGCTTCCCGATTTAGGGATTGGGGATAGCGTCGGCTCGAACGCCGCCGGAAAAAACCGAACTGCGGCGACGCTGCGTTCCCTTGCTGCCTGGGAAAGAACCAGGGCCAGAGCAAAAATGCAGCAAGATCGAAATCGAACCGAAATTCTTCGCACCCTCATGAGCAATCAGATCGTCCATTTGGCGCGACTCAATAGAGAAGGCAAGGTAGCGGAAGTAATGGACAAATCCCAAGAGACGGTCGCTGAGGTTCCTCGAAACCCGGCATTCCGCGGTTATCGATTTATCTTTCCATTTTCGGAACTTCTGAGGTCGATCAATTCAGGTATGGGAATCTTGAGCACCCAATGGCATCAAGAGCGTATGCCCAGCCGGCGCAATCGAGTCATGATCGTATCGGGACCCTCAAGGAGAAAGAAAATGAGCAACATCCAGAAACTGCTTTCTGTAGTCGCACTGGGCATCGCGAGTTCCGTGCCTGCTTTCGCAGCCGATCCAATTACCATTGCGGGGTCGACCACCGTGAAGCCGATTGTCGAGAATGCGATGCAGCAATTCAAGAAGAAGAACCCCGGTGTGGAGTTTGCCGTGGGCGGGGGGGGGTCCGGGCAAGGCATTCAGTTGGTTTCCAAAGGAACCGTGAATATCGGCATGTCCTCGCGCCCTCTGAATGCCACCGAAAAGACAAGCGACTTGGTCGAGCATCGCATCGGACTGGATGGGGTGACATTGATAGCGAACAAGTCCAATCCGGTTTCGAACCTGACCACGGAACAGGTTCAGGGCATCTACTCCGGCAAAATCACAAACTGGAAGGAACTGGGAGGACCGGCTGCGCCCATCGTGGTCTACACGCTGAACAGCAAGCACGG
Source organism: uncultured Occallatibacter sp. (assembly GCA_964610185.1). Taxonomy (GTDB): domain Bacteria; phylum Acidobacteriota; class Terriglobia; order Terriglobales; family Acidobacteriaceae; genus Telmatobacter. The sequence goes on from CAZSVJ010000114.1 coordinate 4,015, forward strand.
AACGCACGAAGTGTTTATGGAGTACTTCGGCCTCGAGACCAAGGAGAGCGGAGAGGGCGCGGCCACGGTAGCGGTTCATCGCAAGAAGGGCGACGAAGCCTATTCGACCCTTCCCGCCAAAGCAATGGACGAGGGACGTCAGGTAATCGCCGCCATTCTGACCAATCCGAACGCGATTGGTTATGTCTCGATTGGCATTGCGGCATCCATAGCGGGAAAAGGAGCGCCTATCCGGCTTTTGGATCTCGATGGAATAGCAGCCACGGAAGCCAATGTTGTGGCTGGGACTTACAAGCTTTCGCGGCCCCTGCTGTTGCTTACCAAGGGCGAGGCCAAAGGGGCGGCGCAAGACTTCATTCATTTTCTGGCCGGACCGGAGGGACAAGCCATTGTGAAACAGATGGACTATATTCCCTCCGGGAATTAGCTGCTTGTACGAGCGAGTGTACCCATGTCGATCAATAATGTGAGCCTTCGGCTACGAATCATACTAGCGATTACGGCCCTGGTGATCGTGCTTGTCACTGGGATGAGCTGGCTGTTGGTTCATTCCCAGCGAGAGGCGTTGACGAAGCTATCGAAGGACACTTCGACGATGACCGGGTCGGCCGCCGGGCAGCAGACTTCGGCGCTGGAAGCCGTCCTAAATGAGCAAATCGGCGCCAGTCAGGCAGCGCTGCAAACCAAGGCCCAGAGTCTGGCCGGTCTGGTCGCGAACCTGGCCCCGACCGACTTGCTCACCTTCGATACCAACGCGTTGAGCAGCCTTTGCCAGCAAGCCAGCGCCGACCGCGACGTGGAGGAGTGCACAATCTCCGATGCGAAGGGCAAGGCGGTGGCGACATTCCGGAAGCCCGGCGCGGAAGTCCATGACGTGAGCCGGGTCAGTGCCGCCATCGAGCAGAACGGCCAGAAGCTGGGCCAAGTGGTGCTTTCGGTGTCCTTGGTCAGCGTCCGGAAGCAGGAGGGAGAGACCAGGCGCGGGTACGCCGCGCTCCAGTCGAGCATGCAAGAGGTTTATGGCGCAATGCAAGGCGGCGTCGAGGCGCAGAGCCGATCGCAGGCCAAACAGGCCGTCGCTCTGGCCCTGAAGACGGGCATTGGCGCACTGGTACTGGGCTTGCTTTGCGCTCTCTGGGTCTCAAACAGCGTTGTGGGCCCGCTGCGACTGACGGTGAGCACGCTCAAAAAGATCGCGGAAGGAGATTTGACACAGCGGCTAGCTGTGAATTCTCAAGACGAAATTGGGCAGATGGCGCGGGCGCTGAACCAGACGCTGGAGAAGATGAAGTCCGCGGTGCAGGCCATCAAGAGCGGGGCCGAGCGCGTGGCGTCATCGAGCGGAGATCTATCCAGCACTTCGGGCCAGATGTCGGGCAGCTCGCGTCAAGCTTCCGACAGGGCCCATGCCGTGGCCGCGTCCGCGGAGCAGCTTACCGCCAACACCAAGTCGGTGGCACAAGGCATGGAGGACGCTACCGCCAACCTGATTCGCATTGCCTCGAATACCGAACAGATGACTTCCACCGTCAATGAGATCGCTAACAACTCGGGAAAGGCGCGCCAAGTGACCGAAGAGGCTTCGCTGCAAACAGTACGCATCAGCGAAATGATGGTCCATCTCGGGCAATCTACGAGTGAGATTGGCAGGATCACGGAAGCGATCACGGAAATCTCGGCGCAGACCAACCTTCTGGCGCTGAATGCGACGATTGAGGCGGCACGCGCCGGCAGCGCCGGCAAGGGCTTCGCGGTGGTGGCCAGCGAGATCAAGGAGTTAGCGAAACAGACCGCCGCTGCTACTGAAGACATCCGGACCCGCATCTCGGGGGTGCAGTCTTCGACCGCCGAGAGCATCGCCGAAATCGAGAAAGTATCGAAGGTGATTCACAACGTCAGCTGCATCGTCACCACGATTGCCACAGCCATCGAGGAGCAGGCCACGGTGACGAGGGACCTTGCCGGCAATATCGCGGAGGCAACGACAGGCGTGGGGGATGCCAACTCGCGTGTATCGGAGGCTTCACTGGCCACCCAGGAGATCGCAAAGGCAACGGTCGGCGTGGGCAACGCCGCCAGCCAGATCGCCGACAGTATCGAGCAGGTAGAGGGCAGCGCCGCCGAATTGTCCCGCGTGGCCGAGCAACTTCAGACTACCGTGGCATGGTTCCGCGTCTAATCTCTCCATCCGTAAGAGCCCGGCCTACTGACCGGTTTCGCGGCTTCTCTGCCTGAACACCCGCTTTCCATCCCATATTCAGCCCGTGAGGTGTCAACTTGGATACGGCTGCAACTTTGGTAATTCAACGGCGGCAGTGACAGGCCGCATTGAATCGAGGTATCCTGTTATACCTGTGCTCGGCACAAATGAAGGAGTTTTTCAACCCCAATGCCTATCCAAACGACGTCGAAAATATGGCACAACGGCAATCTGATTCCCTGGGAGGACGCCACCATCCACGTGATGAGCCACGTAATCCATTACGGCTCAAGCGTATTTGAGGGGATTCGCTGCTACGGGCAGCCATCGGGCTCGGCGGTGTTCCGGCTGCCGGAGCACATGCAGCGGCTGCTGGACTCAGCCAAGATCTACCGGATGGAGCTGCCCTTTACGCTCGATGAGCTGTGCGCGGGCGTGGTGGATGTAATTGAAGCCAATGGTGTTACGCCTTGCTACATCCGGCCCATCGTGCTCCGCGGCTATGGGGAAATCGGGGTCAGCCCCAAAGGCACGCCCATCGAGGTCTACATCGCCAACTTCCCCTGGGGCAAGTACATCCAGGGCCATGGCGGGGCGGACGTGTGCATCTCGAGTTGGAATCGGATGGCGCCGAATACGCTGCCATCGCTGGCCAAGGCTGGGGCCAACTATATGAATTCTCAGCTAATTCATATGGAAGCGGAGACCAACGGCTACCAGGAGGGGATCGCGCTAGACGTGAACGGCCTGGTCAGCGAGGGGTCGGGCGAGAATGTGTTCATTGTGCGCAACGGCGTGCTCTACACGCCCCCGCTTGCAAACTCGGCGCTGTCGGGCATTACCCGGGACAGTGTGCTGACAATTGCGCGCCACTTGGGCCTGGCGGTGACCGAGCAGGCACTGCCGCGCGAGTTGCTTTACATCGCCGATGAGGTCTTCTTCACCGGCACTGCCGCCGAAGTATCGCCGATTCGCTCGATCGACCGCATCGTTATCGGTGACGGAAAGCCGGGCGAGATTACCAAGTGCATCGCGGACGAGTTTTTCGGGATTGCGAACGGCCTGAAGCCGGACCGGTTCGGATGGCTTACGCCGGTAAAGGTGAATGCGAACGAGCCGGTGGGTGTTTAATCGCTGCCAATGATCGCTAGTGTCACTTCGGGGCGGCTGCCAACGGCCGCCCCTAATTTTGTTTCCGCCATGCGAGTATCATGAAGACGAATCGGCCGATCGCAGATATTAACCACCGATCTCCGCAAAGGAAGACTGCCGCACGTGAAGCCCGACATGAGAGTCTCGTTTGCCGGCCTGAACCTGGTGAACCCGGTCATCGCTGCCAGTGGCACCTTCGGCTATGGCATCGAATTCGAAGAGATCGTCTCGCTGGAGCGGATCGGCGCCTTCGTTACCAAAGGAATTTCGCTCGAACCCATGCCCGGCCACAGCGCGCCGCGCATTGTGCAGACGGCGGCCGGCATGCTCAACGCCATTGGACTGCAGAATGTGGGCGTCGAGGAGTTTCTCTCGCGCAAGCTGCCGCCGCTCACGCGCTATCCGCGATGCAACGTCATTGTGAATGTGTTTGGCTACACGGTGGGCGAGTACGTCGCCGTGATTGAGCGGCTCAACCAGGCCGAGGGCATTGCTGCTTATGAACTCAACGTCTCATGCCCCAATGTTCATGCGGGCGGCATGGCGTTCGGCGCCGATCCGGGCTCGCTCGAATACTTGGTCAGCCGCGCCAGGGCTGTTTCGATGAGGCCGTTGATCGTCAAGCTATCGCCCAATGTGACCTCCATCGCCAACATTGCCAAGGTCGCCGAACAGTCGGGCGCCGACGCGTTGAGCCTGACCAATACGTTCTTAGCCATGTCCATCGACGTGGAGACGCGCCAGCCTCGCCTAAGCAATATCACAGGCGGATTGTCTGGCCCGGCCATCAAGCCCATCGCCCTGCGCATGGTCTATGAGACGGCGCAGGCCGTGTCCATTCCGATTCTTGGCATGGGAGGCATCGTCACCGCTGAAGATGCCGTCGAGTACTTGCTCGCCGGCGCCACTGCGGTTCAGGTGGGCACAGCCAGCTACGCTGACCCGCGAGCCGTTGAGCGGCTGGCCCGCGGCCTCGAGTCATGGTGCCGCGGACATCAAGTCGAGCGCATCGCCAGCCTCACGGGGGGGCTGGATATTCCAAACAAGTAAGCTGACGTCCGCCCACTCGCCGTACCGCATCGACCCGGAAAGAACCAGGCGCCTTCAGACTCTTTGAGCGCCGGTTTGCGACGATCACGGCTTCAACCGCCGGCATGGTTATGATCCTCTGATGAAGGGGTAGGCTGGGCGTCTATGCGACAGCCGTAACGGTCTGAAGATGTGCGGCACGGGCACCTGGCGAAGAACTTGTTATGATGACGCCTGAGATAGCTCTGCTTGCTCCCCGGTTTCCAAGCTGAGCAGACGGCTTCTGATCCCGGCAGAAATCGAATTGGCTACCTTCTCAGGGAAGCGGGACGGAAGGTTTGCAATGACACCATCAATTGCTGCAGGAATCCTGTGGATGAGCTCTTCGAGAATTGAGGGGATCACCTGTTTTCCAACGCCGGCACGGCCTGCCGTCTGAAGGAAATGGCGAGTGGCTACTTGCCTTATCGCGTATTGCGGCTTAGTGCCGAACGACATCGCCAGACGAAAATGCTTCCAGAGCATCTGTTTTGAATCGACGCTTGGTTGAGCGGAGATCGTGTCGTACAACGGCGTCAACTGGAAGCGGCCGCCAGGCCGAAGAAACACGCTGAAATTCTTCGCGTGGCCGTCTGTTGCGCCCATCAGCCAGAAGACAATGTTTGCCGTTAAAAATGCGCGCTGATCGGCGAGCGGATCGTCGCTGCCGCGGAGCAACTGAAGTATTTGAACAATTCCTGGGCCGCCATCTGCCTGGTACTTTCGAGTTGGGGAAACGGAAAGCGCCTGGCAGCAATCCTCCTGGGGTAATCGAAGCAGTCTTCCATCCGCAGTCCACCTTCGATCGAATCGCTCTACGATCAACACACGCTTTTTCCCGAAGGTCGCAATCTCCGGCTTTGCCGCTTCTATCCCCAACGCCGCAATCGTCTTCAAACAGAAATATTCGTTCTCAACGCTGTGTGTGAGGTCCATCCCGTTCGGCAGCTTGCCAATTGAGGGCTTGAAGATATGAGTTGTCGCCGTCGCGCCTCTGGGTTTGCACCACCGTCCATCGAGAAACAAGAGCGCGGTCTTTTCCTGCGCTCCTGCAATCGATATCCTGAAGCTCTCATCTTCAGTAATGCCAAGGGGCGCGGTCGCCAGGTTCTCGATGATCGAGGCGATTTCACCATCGCTCATGGGTTCGCCCTCAACCGCTCCCGCCGGTCCAGGGTCGGTATCGGGAGGCAGGAACTGGAGAGCTCCGACACAATCGTGCCCAATCGCACCCAGCAGGCTATATGCATCGATTCCTTCCGCGCGCGTACGCGTGGCAATCCGGCGTCGCAAATCGCCGTTGTCTGGGAGTAGATTTTCAAAAACAGCATCGACGGGTGCGCCGCTGTATGGCTCTTCGCGCAGGGGAAGGGAGAGTGAGACGGGCATGACGAATTCCCAGTCCAGCCATGACGGACCGTACCGAAACGAGATCGCTCCGGATTTTTCCCGGCGAAGCTGGCCGACAAGGCGGCTGTTGAGAAATACGTTGAGCGGCTCGTAACGTGCGCGCGGCATCAGAAAATCGCCTCAAAGTCGCTTGCCGAGCTCTTGGTTCGCTCGCGGAGCACGAGTTCCATGTCCAATACCGCGAGAATCCGCAAAAGTGTGTCGAGTCGCGCCGACCTCGCATTTTCAATGTCCGAAAGCGTCTTTTGGCGAACACCGATCTTTGAGGCGAGTTGCTCTTGTGACAAGCCGAGTTTTCGACGCCTTACTCGCATGGAGTTTGCGAGTTGACGCGTTGTGCGGACAATGGTTTCCATATCGCCTCTCGGGCGAACTGCTAGGCGCTTTTCCGCCTAGATATATATTAGGCGTTTTTCCGCCTACAGTCAACTAAGGCGTTTATCCGCCTGAAAAACTGAACACGGACTTTGCGCGTCCTTCCCGCTTTTCTGGCCGGGGAAGGGCTGGCACACCGCGAATGGGTCTGGATCAGCCGACCGACGTTGACAGTTGATCGCCGATCTCTGAGCCATATCACCACCTTAGAAATCGCTAACCGAAGACATGTGATGCAGCGCACAGCGACCTCTTATTTCAAGTGCGTAGTTTCGCTCACATCCGGTGATGTACCCCGCGTGGCCCGCTCTTCCCGTGATCTCGGCCACAAGGAACGCAGCTCACGGAACCTGCACGATCAGCGAGGTAGGCATGGGTAACTCCATTTGGGAATCAATGCAGCAGAA
>CAZSVJ010000115.1:0-10594 GCA_964610185.1 uncultured Occallatibacter sp.
GTGCATGGGACGGACGGAATCGATGAGCTGACCACGACCGGCGAATCGGTGGTGGCGCGAGTGGAGGAGCCGGAAGGCGGCGGCACACCGGCATTGAAAGCCGCACGCGTTACGCCGGAGATGGCCGGGCTGACGCGGGTTACGCTCGACCAATTCACCGGCGGCGATGTGGAGACCAATGCGCGCCTGCTCTATGACGTGGTGACGGGTATTCCAGGCGCGCGGCGGGAGATTGTGCTGCTGAACGCGGCTGCGGCGCTGGTGGCGGCTGGGCTGGCCGTCGACCTGAAGGAAGGCGTCGGCTTAGGAGCCGAGGCAATCGATTCGGGACAGGCCGCAACCACTCTCGAAAAACTGCGCCGGTTTGGGATGAAGTACGGGGAGCGGTCGTAAGTGATCTCCTGGAAACGAGGAATTGGTATATACTATGGTATAGACCATCCTGAGGAGGCCATCGATGAGGGCGACAAACACTTCCGCCAAGCCCCAAATCAAAAACCTGCCTGTGTCACAGGCTGGTACAAAGATGGCCAAGCTATTCAAGAACGGTCGCAGCCAGGCTGTGCGGTTGCCCAAGGAGTTCCGGTTCAAGGGGACTGAGGTGGCCGTTCGCCGCGATCCTGTGACCGGCGAGGTTGTGTTGTCGCAGCCGCGCGCTGAGCCCACGATTAGCTTCGATGAGTGGTTCGCGCTTTACGACGCAATTCCGGACTCCGCGCCGGCAGAGGAATACGCAAAGCTGCCTCCAAGCCCCAAGAATCTGACTACGGAGCAGCTCTACAAAATCCTCGACAGGGCAAACTATCCGCCGGATTTCTTTGAACGCCACACGAGCATGCCTCGCGAACTGGATCTCTTTTAAGCCGTGGAGATTCTCTACTTGCTCGATACCAACACTGTCAGCTACTACATCGCAGGCAATCCGACGCAGGTTCGGGAAGAGCTGGACAGCGTTGGTCGCGGCTCGACGGCGGTCTCGGCGATCACCGAGGCTGAGCTGCGCTATGGAGTGGCCAGAAATCCAAATGCGATTCGAAGACGCACATCGGTCGAATCCTTCTTGGGGGATGCCTTCATCCTGCCTTGGGATTCCATTGCGGCACGCGCCTATGGGCTGCTGCGTGCGGAGCAAGAACGCAAGGGGCGGCCGCTCAGCGTGGAAGACCTGATGATCGCCGCTCATGCGCTGTCTTTGGGGTTGACGCTGGTGACGCATGACGGTGCATTTTCGTTTGTCGATGGGCTGAAGACTGAGGACTGGACAGCTATCTAAAGCCAACTCTGTCTCCAGGCTAATTGTGTTACTCTTCGGCTGCGGTTCAGGAGGCAGTTCGATGATGCGTCTTCCGGAAACAGCAGCGTGCCTGGCCATAAGCATTACACTGGCCGGCCTTGCCTCTGCTCAATCCATCCAGATCAATCGAGAAAATAAGACAATCGCGATCAGCACAAAAGACGAGGCCACTGCGACTGCGGATATTGCTGCAATTACCGTTGGATTCGAGATATTTGGTCCCGACGCGAAACTTGTCTATGCGGACGGCGGAAAACTATCGCATGCAATTCTGGACGCGCTGCACCAGGCCGGAATCGACGACAAGGCAATTGAGAGTTCCGGGCAGGGCGTTGAGCGCAACACAAACTTCGATGATAAAGATACGGTCGATCAAAGGGCGAAACGGCAGTTCGTCTTCCGGCAGTCATGGGAGGTGACCGCAACCCCACAATCAGCGGCAGAAGTGATCCGCGCTGCGGTTGCTGCTGGAGCAAATCAGAGCGGCGCTATCGATTGGCGTCTTTCGGATAGAAAAGCGCTACAAGCCAAGGCCGCCGAGAACGCCTTGGTGAAGGCGCGTGAAGTAGCTGCCAGGATGGCCGACGGCCTGCACGTTAAGCTCGGTGCACTGATCTACGCCAGCAACGAGACGCCAAATACAAACCTATATTTCCCTCATGGCTTGCAGACGGTCACGGTGAACGCTTCTTTGGCATCGGTGTCGAATGCCGTCGTGATCCCAGCTCTCGAAATCCGCCCGCAGACTATTCGCGAGGAAGCTACCGTCTACGCTGTATTCGCAATCGAGTAGCGCCCAGTAGGGTGATCGGTTGGGAATGCAATCTCCCAGGTCTCAAGTGCCAGATCTGGGGCGCCAAGTGACACGGAAAACCGCCGAAAATGCAGGTCCTTCGGCTCCGCTGAAGTGCGCTTCGCTCAGGATGACCGATGTTGAGTGGGATGAACTAACGACTCACATCCTACAGCAGCCCCGACCGCCCGCCTAGCCGGCGCGAGAGCAGCCAGGAAAGCAGCGAGATGCCCAGCGCAACAGCTACCCAGCCTGTTTGTTCGGCGGGTTGAATTGCGGCGGCGGGGAGATTAGGCGGAGCGAGCGAGATGGAACCCATTTCCGGCAGACCCTGACGGATCAACTTGAATGCGCCCCAGCCGAAGACACCGGCGACGAACAGCATGCCAGGGACTACGCGCTTCCACGGGAATGGAATCGGCTGCGGGGCGGATGCTTCTTCGCGAACCCTCTCCATGACCGAGGCCAGGAAGCCTGAAGTAGCGATCAGCGGCCCTTCGGTCGCGAGAATGCGATCGATCCCGGCGAGTTTTATTTTGCCATCGTCTCTTCCTGTTCGGTTCATCTTCAAGCCTCCTTTCCTCTGTCGAGATCCCCAACTCCAATTTCAGCGTGCGCGGTTTCGAGATGCGGAAATCGCCTTCGCAGCAGCGCCCGCGCCCGGGAGAGTCTTGCCTTCAGTGTTCCATCAGGTACGCCCATAGTCCGCGCCGCCGCAGGTATGTCCATTTCATGAAAATAAAACAGAACGACGGGTTCGCGATAGCGCGGGGGCAGCGCAAGCACTGCGCGACGCACGGAGTCGGCGATGGACTGAGCGGCCAATTCGCGATGCTGAGTTGCAGGGGCAGCAGGTTCGGGCGCATCTTCTATCGGAACATTGACGGTGGGAAAGCGCTTGAGGTCGGAGCGGAAGACATTGGCCGCGAGTGCAAAAAGCCAGGTTGAAAAACTGGATTCACGGCGCCATGAGCCGAGGTTTCGCCAGGCGCGGATAAAGGCTTCCTGAGCCATCTCCTCGGCTCGGCCGCGGTCGCGGCAGTAGCGCCATGCCATGTTCACGAGCGGTCCCTGCCAGCGGCGGACGATCCCCTCGAATGCTTCCACGTCTCCGGCCAGCACGCGGGTCACGTCAGCAAGATCCGCATCGGCGCGGCCCTGATTCACGCTGCTGAGGACGGGCGCGCTTGCACTCGCGTCTTTTAGGGGTGCAATCAAGCCAAACCCTCTCCGTGCTGTAGGACTGAATTGCCGGAATTCGGGTTGCATTTTGTTCGGGAAAGGATTTTGCGAGAAAATGCAACCGCATTCACGCAACTTCGGTCCCACCAGACGCAAGGGTAACAGCCAATCTAGTGGTTCAGGAGGATTGTATGACGCATCTGGCAATTGCACTTTTCGGCGGCGACGAAGTATTCAGGAACTTTGGCATGTGGGCGTTTCTTGCCTGCGGCGCGGTGTCGTTGTTCGGGATTCTGGTTCCGACCGTAACCTGGCTGGACAACCGGCGCAAGGAACGCGAGGCATTCTACAAGGCGGAGACTTTCCGCAGGCTCACCGAGACCTCAGCCGAGGGCGCCAAGGCGGCCATCGAGTTGCTGCGCGAAGAGAGCCGGCTGGAGCGGCAGAAGAGGCGCGAAGGCATGAAACTCGGCGGCCTGATCTGCGTCGCCGTGGGCGCGGCGATGGTGATCTTTCTGCGGGTTCAGTCCTTCAGGGATCCGGACGCTCCTTACATGGTGGGGCTAATTCCTGTCTTTGTCGGCGTGGCCCTGCTGGTCTACGTCTACTTCATGTCCGCACCGGCAGAGTAGGGGACAAGCGGTTGATCGCATGGGGCCGCGCATGTTGGAAGACCTTCTATCCAAGACCGCGAAGCAGCATGCCGAGCGCCGCTCCAGCGAGAATAAGCCAGGTTGCGTTGACTCGGAAGCGGATCAGCAGCGCCGCGCTCACAAGACCGACTGCCCAGGTCCATGGGTCGACGAGCGCGGCGCGGCCTAGACCCAGAGTCACGGAGGCCATGAGGGCCACGGCGGCGGCATTCACACCGTCGAGGAATCCGGAGGCAAGGGCGGATTTGCGGATGTGTTCGGCAAGCGCCCCCACCAGGCCGGCCATCAGGAACGAGGGCAGAAAGATGGCTGCGGATGCGACGGCGGCTCCGCTCCACCCGTGAAGCAAATAGCCGAGGAATGTGGCAGTGGCAAAGACGGGACCGGGCGTCATCTGGCCGGCGGTAACGGAGTCGAGCAACTGAGCGCTCGTGATCCAGTGCAGCCGGTCCACCAGGTCGGCTTTGAAAAAGGCCACCAGCACGTAGCCCGAGCCGAAGACCACCACGCCGAGCTTGAGAAAGACCAAGAGCATGGGAAGCAATCCAGCCGCAGCTGTTGATCCCGCAGTTGCGATGCCCAGCGCAGACGGCAGAACAGCCAGCCCCTGCACGGTCCTGGGCCTGGAACGCAGCCGGACCGCCAAAAGAGCCAGACCGCCGGCGATGAGCAGGACAGCGATGGGTTGCGCGCCAGCCAGCACGGCGGCGAAACATGCCACACCCGCGAGCGCAAGCTGCCAGCTGCGAAAGGCCGTTTGGCCTAGAATCCAGATTGCCTGGAGGATGATGGCTATCATCACAGGCTTGACCCCGTAGAGCACTCCCTGCGCCTGGGGCAGGCAGCCGTAGCGCACATATGCCCAGGCCAGCGCGAGCGTAGACAGGATGGAAGGCATGATGAAGCAGAGGCCCGCGGCGGCCAGGCCGGGCCATCCGGCGCGGCGGTAGCCCAGCACCATGGACACCTGGGTTGAGCTGGGGCCAGGCAAGAGATTGCATGCGCCGACCAGATCGAGAAACTGAGCGCGGCTCATCCACGCGCGCCGCTCAACAGCTTCGCGCTCCATCAGGCCGATGTGCGCCGCCGGGCCTCCAAAGGCTGTGAGCCCGAGGCGAAGGAAGAGCCGCGCAAGTTCCGCGACCTCGCCGCGCGTGGATTTAGCGGGGATAACGGTCATCATTGACGAATCGCTGGCTGAAGTTTACTAGAAGCAGGCGGGGCGTTCCCTCCGGGGCTAAAGCCCGCCATTTTTATCATCCATCTACGGCATCCGCCGCGGCGGAAAGCCGTGCCCTTTCAAAACAAGGCTTCGAATTGCTTTAGCTAAAGCTCTCTCGATTGATACCAGCGCCTCTTGCGTCCCACCTGCAAGCCGGAGTCGATGAGTACGGCCACGCAGCCGAACAGCATGCAAAGGTCTACGCGGGCTTCGTGGAAGAAGCTCAGCCAGCCGTAGCTGGGAAGCGTGATGAGTGTGAACGGGCCGAGTTGCCGGCCTAGCAGTATGGGCGCCTTGGTGACGACCAGCGCAACCAGGATGATCGGAAGCATCAGGAGCGCGGCGTCGCCGGCAAAGAAATTGAAGAGAATTGCGGCGCCGCCAACCATCTCCACTGCGCCTACAAAAGGCGCGAGCAGATGAGGAAAGGGCAAACCGATGGCTGCAAAGCGCGCCGCTCCGAGCTCATTGGGGCGCGCAAACTTGAGGATGCCCTCGACCAGAAACACCAAGCCGACAATGATCCGAACCAGGATCATCGGAAGATCTCGGCGCATGGTAGCCTCCCGGCGCTCGATCTCGATGTTGGGGCCTTGTCCATTTCGCGGAACGAGGCCGGCATCCGAGCCAGACAATTCAAGCCAGATATTCAGTAAGCATACCTGAGGGAATGAGTAACATGCGGGAAATATAGATACAATTCTGCGCCAGCTTCATAAGTGGGTCAATTCCCATTTAGAGACTGCTCCCATCCAGTAACTGCTAAGACAATCCTTTGTGTCCAAGGGAAGCGCTCGCGCCAACATAAGATGTACTTTCGCGAATGCCCGAAGCAAGATGCATGTTCCACGGGTTGACCAATCTAAACGGAAACAGCGTGTTTGATTTTATGCAGCTAGTTAGCCCCCGTTAAAGCGGGGACAGCGAGTTAGCAGGTTAGCTGCGGCGGCTTCATCTATCCAACTTAGGCGGCGAAGCTGGTTGAGGACCACCGCATCATGCAAGCCCTCTACAGAACATCGAGTAGCCGTTCAATCGCTTTTGCAAGTTTCTCCGGCTTTGTCGAGGGGCCGTATCGTCCGGCAACTTGACCCTTTCGGTCAACCAGAAATTTGGTGAAGTTCCACTTGATGCCTCCGGCGCCGAAGATGCCGAGAATTCCGGGCTTGTTGCGCTCGAGGAATTGAAAAAGCGGGTGAGCGCTCGGGCCGTTGACGTGGATCTTGGCGAAGATGGGAAAGCTTACCCCATAATTCTTTTCGCAGAACGCGCCGATCTCTGCTTCGCTCCCCGGTTCCTGGGCCCCGAATTGGTTGCAGGGAAAGCCCAGCACCTCAAACCCGCGCTCGTTGTAGGCGCGGTAGAGCTCTTCGAGACCGGCATACTGCGGCGTAAAGCCACAGTTGCTGGCGGTGTTGACGATGAGCAGGACCTTGCCCCGAAATTCCGCCAGGCTCACCGTCTCGGTGTCAGGATCGGCGTCGAGAAGCGGGGCCGAGAAATCGTAAATCGACTCTTCCATTTCCAGAAAAACCTCCTAGGGCCTGTTAACACTACTGGGGTGGCCCCGGCCCTTCGGGTTGCGGCGCAAATCCGGCCATACTTCATTCTCGCCCTTGACGGTGGGCCCGCCACAATCTTCAGGCTCGGCTTCGTCTGGCCCGATTTTCGCTGGCAACGCCAGCCGCCCCAGTAGGGTTAACAGGCCCTGAAATTGCGGATATCAAGTGAGCCCGGTCTGCGTCTAAGAGTGATGCTTCGAGATAAGGCGGAGATTCAAGGGCGGTCCAACCCATTCAGTTCCGGTAGACTGGGGTCTGGGCCTCAAACATTTGCGGTTCCGGCAAAGCCCCGGCTCTGAGAGGCGCTCCGGCGTCCATTCAGTACCCGGGGCGGAAATGGCTCAGAGCGGCAGGAGAATTGAGCGAAAGACGCGGTTATCGAGCCGACTGGCGGTCCTGCGGTTTGGGTGGGGTGGGCGCGGTCCAATATAATGGGTCTTTCCTCGAGGCAGGATCAGATTTTTTTGAGCAGTGAGGGTGTCGATATTCTTCCCGTGAAGCCGAACCTGATGGCGAACTATGGAACGCACAAGTACTTTCGCACGCCGAATGGCTCAAGCCCGGTGAAGACAATATCCATTTCCATCTCCCGCTATTTGCGGGCAAGCCGCAGGGCTGGTGTGAACTGCCTGGCCGGCTCGATGTTGCTGTTCATTATGGCGCTTAGCGGCGGGGCAGCCCTGGCCCAGCAGTCGCAGACCATCGATCAGATTCGCGTCGTCGGCAATCGGCGCATACCCAAGGAGACGATACTCGCGCGCCTGTTTACGCACGTCGGCGAGCAGTTCGACCCGATTTCAATTGAGCGGGATTTCAATTCGTTGTGGAATACAGGCTACTTCGACGATCTGCGTATTGAGCGCGAGGACTCCGAGAAGGGCATCATCCTCAACATTTTCGTACGCGAGAAGCCGACCATCCGCGAGATCAACTACAAGGGGCTGAACGCCATCTCGGTGTCCGACATTCTTGACCGCTTCAAAAAAGAAAAAGTCGGGTTCTCGGTGGAAAGCCAATATAATCCGGCGAAGGTCAAGCAGGCGGAGACTGTAATCAAGGAGCTGCTTGCGGAGCACGGTCATCAGTTCGCCACCATCAAGACCGAGGTCAAGACGATTCCTCCGGCCTCGGTGCAAATCAATTTCAATGTCAAGGAAGGCCCGACGGTAAAGGTAGGCGCCATCAAGTTCACCGGCAACGAGCACATCAACACCTTAGAGCTCCGCCGGGCGATGAAGAACCTGAAGCCGATCGGTATTCCTTATTCGATTATTTTTGAGGATCTGTTTGCGCAGACCTTCGATGCCTCGAAGCTTGAGGAGGATACGGAACGGGTGCGCCAGGCCTACCGCGATAAGGGCTACTACACCGCCGCGGTAGAGGAGCCAAAGACGCAGATCCGGGACGAGGGCGGGCTGAACTGGTTCACCTTCCGGCCCAACAAGGGCAAGCGGATCGACATCTTGATGCCGATTGAAGAGGGCGCGCGCTACCGGCTGGGGACGATCACCTTTACCGGGAACAAGGCAGTGCAGAATGTGAGAGCCCTGCGCGCCACATTCGCCGTTAAGGACGGGGATTGGTTCAACGCCACGCTCATCAGCAAAGGCCTTGAGAACCTGAAGAAAGCCTATGGACAGTTGGGCTACATCAACTTCGGGGCCATTCCCAAGCCAGTCTTTGACGAAGCCAAGAAGACCGTCTCGCTGGACATCGACATCGACGAGGGCAAGCCCTTCTACGTTTCCCGCATCGAGTTCGAGGGCAATACCATTACCCGCGACAAGGTCATCCGGCGCGAGCTGATGCTCGATGAAGGATCGGTCTACAACTCCCAGTTATGGGAGTACAGCTTATTGCGGCTCAACCAGCTCGAATACTTCGAACCGCTCAGGGTGGATCAGGATTCGACAGCAACTCAGGATTCTGAAAACGGCACGGTTAGCCTGCTCCTGAAAGTGAAGGAAAAGGGCAAGAACTCGATCGGCTTGAATGGCGGCGTCAGCGGGCTTTCCGGCGCGTTTCTGGGCGTGAACTACCAGACCAACAACTTCCTCGGGCTGGGCGAAACCATGAGCGTGCAGGGCAATCTTGGCAACGTGCAGCGCCAGTTCCTGTTCGGCTTCTCGCAGCCCTACATTCACAACCGTCCCATGAACGTCGGTTTCCAGCTCTTCAATACGAAGCAGGACTTCAATGCGGCCAAGCAATACCAGGCGACGACGGGCCAGTCGGTGAATCTGAGCGCGGCGCAGCAGTCGTTGACGCAGAATTACAATTCTGCCTCGAAAGGCGCGAACATCTCCATCAGCTATCCGCTAAGGCGGCATGCCTTCCAGCGCGTGGGCATGACCTATTCGCTGACCAAATCGACAATTACGGCTTTCAGTACCGCATCGCAGACTTTCTTCCAGACCATCAGTTTCCGGTCGGGTATTCAGGGGACCAATGCGCTGGCAGGCATCATCAACAGCAACGCCTCGTTCACCTATACCTACAACACGGTCAACAACCCTTTGCGGCCGCGCACCGGCAAGGAATTCTCGGCGGTTTCGCAGGTGGCCGGCATTGGCGGCAACGTTCGCTACATCAGCGAGTTTGTAGCCTACAAGAAGTTCATGTCGATGCACTATCTGCTGCCGCAGGTGACCGGGCGCAACGTGCTTGGGGTGCGCGCGCAGATCGGCTATGTGCAAGGCTGGGGCGGCGATGTAGCCCCGCCCAACAACCGCATATACGGCGGCGGCGAGGGTGAGCTGCGCGGCTTCGATATTCGCGGAGCAACGCCCTATGGCTACGTTCCCAACCGCGTCACCGTGCAACTGACCAATCCGGACGGCCAGTGTGTACCGCGCGACCCGACCAATCCGCAGGACAACCAGTGCATCCAGGTGCCGCTGCCGGTGTACGGCGTCGCTTCGATCGGCGGCGACACCAGCCTGGTCTCGAACGCCGAATATCGCATACCCATCGCCGGTCCCGTGACCTTCTCGTTCTTCGACGATTTTGGCATCGACGTGGCTCTGAACAAGGGCCAGTTGAAGCAGAGCCCCGAAGGATTTGCGTCGCTGACCGCGCCGCTTTACGGCTGCCCGGTGTATAACAACGGCGCTTGCCAGGGCGGCATTCCGGGCTCTCAGGTGGGTTTCCAGCAGAATATCCGGCCCATCACAGGAACCAACTTTGTTCCACGCATGTCCGCGGGCGCCGAGATTGCGGTCATCATGCCTGTCATCAACGCGCCTTTCCGGCTCTATTACGCATATAACCCACTGCGGCTGTACGAGACCCCGTACTGCAACACCGTGCTCATCGGGGGCAACAAAGGCAGCTGCTCGGCGGAGCTGATCACTCGCGATATGTTCCCGCCGGGCGGCGCGGGCGACTACACCTTCAATGAGGCCGAGCAGGCCTACGGAGCGCGCTATCTGTTCCGGGAACCCCGAAAGACCTTCCGCCTGACGGTTTCAACGACCTTCTAAGAACCTGTTCAATAACCCTGTGATGTGTGAAGGGTAGGTACGGGCTTTAGCCCGTACCTTAGAACCTCCAAATGATTGGGCTTTACAGGCTGCGGAAGAAAGCTGTTGAGAAGAGGCTTTGTATCACGGCATGATCCGCCGCGGCGGATCATGCCCTGATACAAGACCGGACTTGCTTTAGAGTTTTTCCGCAACCTGTGAAGCCCAACAGAAAATGCGCTGTTTTATGTACGGGCTAAAGCCCGTACCCTTCATCGCCAACGCATCTACCCTTCATCTCTCGCTCAAGTTTGAAATGCCATTGCCCCGCAGCGAGCGGCCTTTTCCTTTCCCTGCCGCGCTATTTTCACGCTTGGTGACGTAAATTCGATTGTGTAAAAGGCAGGAGGGTGTAAGGTGGCTTTGG
>CAZSVJ010000116.1:0-10581 GCA_964610185.1 uncultured Occallatibacter sp.
CCCACGCCGCGCCATCAGCTGGTTTGTTTACGTCGTGCGTCTACAGGCAGGCTGTGACCGCGACCAAACCCAATCGTCTCTGGCGAAAAAGGGCATCGCCACCGGACGCTACTTTGGCCCTATTCATCTGCAACCCGCCTGGCAAAGCCATCCCAGCGCCCGGGCAGTCACGCTTCCCATCACCGAGTTCATCGCCCGCCGCACACTCGCTTTGCCCTTCTTCAACCGCATCTCCAGCAGCCAGCAAGAGCAAGTGGCCCTCGCCTTGCGCGATGCCATTGGCCGTCAAGAATAGCCCGCAGGAGAGTCCTTCTGGGGCTCAATAACCTCCTAGTGAGCCACTGCGCTAACGCCCATTGGATTCCTCCTCGCTTTGTTCATCTCCTCAAAAGTTCCGCACGCATCTAAGGCCCGCCACCGGCAACCTTTTGCTTCCGAACGCATCTGTGGAAATGTACGCCAAACTTCAGTATTGAACCACCGGATTAGTTCTTGACAGGGGCAGGAATGCGGGTGCATGATCTTGGCACATCAGTCATTCCGCTGGGTGTGTGGATCAAATGAGGAGTCCCGTTTTGGGGATTCCCGGCACCCGAAGCGGCTTCCTCAAACCTGACTCCCCAGAGTGAACTCATCCGCGTTGGAGAGCAGGTATGTATGGTAGTGAAAACTCATTCCAAGGGACATGGCGTCACTGGACTGCATGTTGGCGTTACCAACGTCCGGCGCTATTTCCCCAAGCACGTTTCTGTCATCGAGTTGCAGCTCGATCATTTGCAGATTCAGTGCGGGTTGGAGCCTGATTTCTGGCAAGGACAGCCGGAGATTCACGACCCCAGGCTATGCTCCTGGCTTGAGTCCAAGAACTTTCAACAAAGGCCCGATCGAACGCCAATCCCCTTGGCATTAATCCCGTCAGGCAAAAACTCATTCAGGCTACAGCCGATCTCCATCGATAGCCGGCCGCAAACCCCGTCGAAGCCCTGGCACGTGCCCGCCCCCGCGGCGTGAGCCCCGCCATAATATTCAGCCCTCCCCGGCGGGAGTGGCGCGCGGAATGCTTCGCGGCGCTCCACTCCCCGCATCCCTCCCGACGTTCCCTGTCCGCCGGTTCCCATCAACTTCGTTCTCCGGCTTGCCGCTTTTTTATGTTCGCTTAATGTCCTGGTTATCGTGAATTGATATCAAGCGCCTACACCCGTGCTGAATCTCTCTCAAAAGAGCGGGCGCCCCTCTTCAAAAGAGAAGAGTGAGCAGTTTTGCACAGACGCTTAAACGTGCTACTGGCAGAGTTGAACGAAGCGCATTTCCCGCAGGCTAGGTCAAGTCGCAAGGCGTTAGCAGCTAGGCTCCAACAATCAGACACCTTCAACAAAACCTTGACACTCCTAAAATAGGAGTTCACCATTTTCAAAACTGGCCGTCCCGGTTGACCGGTTTTTGCCCGGTAATCCAAATTCGCCGTTTCACTTACAAACACATGGTCCGAACAACCTGGTCCGCAAGACTGACCCGATCTCAGTTCCAAGGGCAGGCCCGCATGGTAGTTAAGACACATTCCAGGGGTGGTGGTGTCACCGGATTGCACGTTGGCAATTCAAACGTGCGCCGTTACTTCCCCCAGCACGTTTCTGTCATTGAATTGCAACTGGATCACCTACAGATTCAATGCCGCCTGGAACCCAGCTTTTGGCGCGGTGAGCCGGAAATTCACGATCCCCGGCTGTGCGCCTGGCTGATGTCCAAGAATCTTCGCGCACACCCAAGTCGAGCCCCCATTCCACTGGCCCTGATCCCCTCCGGAGTCAACTCCTTCAGGCTCCAACCCATCTCGATAAACGGCCAGGCCCCGTCCCAATCGAAGCCCCGTCAAGCGCCGCGGCCGGCGGCCTGACCCCACACCGGCCGCAGCGTATCTCCCAAATTCCAATGAGGCGTTTGTTTTAGTCGCGGTGGAAATAAAAAATGTTGCCGTCCAGATCTTGCACCGTGAACTGCCGCAATCCCCAGGGCTTCTTTTCCAGAGGTTCCACGATGTTCGCGCCTATCGATTTCAGGTCCAGATACGTCGCGTCGATATCTTCGGCGAACACCCAGTGGATGGCAGGCTCAAACGGCGCCTCCCGCTTGCGAAAGAAGATTGCCACATTGCCGTTTGACACTGCCCCAATCCCTTTGCCTGGGTAGAGCCATCCAATCTCAAAGCCGAGTACATCTTTGTAATACTGTTGTGCGCGTTCGACATCGGCGACCGGCAACTCCGGTGTTAGCTTGCTAATCGCATTGCTTTTCACTTTCACTGCCACAGAGATCTCCTTCTGCTCCCTTTTATGCAACAAGACTGCATACGAGTCAAGCTAGGACACTACCGATCGCAGCGCCATCTTTTCCATATCCCTGACCCCTGCACTTGATAGACTCTGAATGCAATGATTCCCAGCCAGCTTCAAGAAGAGATCGAACACCACTTCGCCGTCGGACCCTCAGCAACCGGCGACAAATCCGCAATGGAGGCCTTTCTTTTGCTGCGAGCCGCTCTCGAAAGCGGCGAGCTCCGCTCCGCCTCGCCTGACCCTGCATCGCCCACCGGCTGGCGCGTTAACGCTTGGGTCAAGCAAGGCATTCTGCTTGGCTTTCGCCTCGGCGTGCTTGAAGATATACCTGCCGGAGGGCTTTCTTTTGTCGACAAGCACACCTACCCTGTCCGCCGTTTCACCGCGAGCGACGGCATTCGCATTGTAACTGGCGGCTCCTCGGTCCGCTCCGGCGCCTACGTGGCCCGCGGCGTGGTCTGCGCCCCCCCCATGTACATCAATGCTGGAGCGTTCGTCGACGAGGGCACCATGGTTGACTCGCACGCGCTGGTAGGCTCCTGCGCGCAGATCGGCAAGCGCGTTCACTTGAGCGCCGCAGCCCAGATCGGCGGCGTCCTCGAACCCATCAACGCCAGCCCAGTCGTGATTGAAGACGACGTGCTGGTGGGCGGAAACTGCGGCGTTTATGAAGGCACCATCGTGCGCAAAGGCGCTGTACTGGCGGCCGGAACCATTCTCACACGCGGTACCCCGGTATTCGATCTTGTCAACGGCGCCATCCTGAGAGCCTCGGCTGAAATACCGCTCATCATCCCCGAGAACGCCGTCGTAGTCCCCGGCTCGCGCGCCGTCAGCAAAGGCAAAGGTCAGGAATGGGGCCTATCTCTCTATGCCGCCGTCATCGTGAAGTACCGCGACGAAAAAACCGACCTCAGCACCACACTTGAAGACTTGCTTCGCTAGGCTCGAAGATTTGCTACGCTGATTCGCCACTATGGGACAGTAATCACAACCTTGCCCACCTGCTGGTTCGACTCCAGATATTGATATGCCTCCACGGTCTGCGCAAAGGAAAATGTCTTGGCGATCTTGGGCACAAACCGCCCATCGGCGAGCCGATCGAAGACATACTTTTTTGCAATTTCGAGCAGCTTCGGATCCCGCCTGATCTCGAACAGCGTATAGCCGCGCAGACTCAGGCCCTTTCCCAGCGCCGCCAACAGCGGAAAGGGCGTCGGCGCAAGCGAAAGAGCGCCATACTCAAAGACGATCCCGCCTGGAGCCGCCGCAGCTGCCAGCTTCTCGACAAACGGCCCGGCCACCGGATCGAACGTCAACCGCGCGCCTTTGCCGCCGGTGATCTCCTGCACCCGCGCCGCGTAATCCTCTTCTTCGCTCACAATCACATGCTGCGCGCCAAGCGCTAGCAACTCCGCGCGCTTGGCCGCCGTCCGCGTAACCGCAATCGCCGTCGCCCCCGCATCGCGCACAATCTGGATCGCCGCCAATCCGACGCTCGATGAGGCCGCGGGGATCGAAACAAAATCGGGGGCCTTCACGCCGCCAATATGCACCAGCGCGCCATACGCCGTCAGATACTGCATCCAGATGGCCGCCGCCTGCACAGCCGTCAGGTTTCCGGGGTACTCGCCCAAAGCGTCAACGGGAACGACTGCCTCTTCGCCCAGCACGCCATACCGGCTTAACGAAGCGCTCGGAACCGTTGCCGCGGGCTTCCCAATCCATCCTTTGTCGACTCCCTCTCCCACAGCCTCGACAACCCCCGCGGCCTCATACCCCAGCCGCGAAGGAAACTGTGGCTGCTCAAGATACCGGCCGCGATAGAACACCGAATCGGCACGGTTCAAACCCACTGCTTTAACCCGCAGCCGCACTTCGCCCTTGCCGGGCTCTTGTGTAGGAAGCTGTTCCAATTTGAGATTTTCCGGACCGCCGACCTGATGAAAGCGAACAATTGTGGGCATAGACCCCTCCTGCCAGCGTTGGATGAATTAGAAACGCCGCAAGGTGCAATTTGAAACCGGCAATGGCGAGCGATCCGGAAACGGCACTCGACCTCACCGCCGCACCGATTCGCCGTTCGGAGAGTGCTAATCACTAACCACTAATCACTGCCCTTCAAGTGCTAACATCGGAAATGACAGATGCAAACGAAAAAGCTGAAGATCATTCCTCTGGGCGGCCTGGGCGAGTTCGGCATGAACTGCCTTGCGCTACGCTGGGAAGACGACATTATCGTGATCGACGCGGGGCTGATGTTTCCCGAGTCGGAATTGCTAGGCGTGGATATCGTTGTCCCCGATATCACTTACCTGATTGAAAACAAGGCGCATGTCCGCGCCATCATCCTCACTCACGGCCACGAGGACCACATCGGCGGGCTGCCCTGGATTCTCTCCGAGCTAAAGGTCCCGGTCTACGCCACCGAGTTCACCCTGGCCTATGTCGAGGGCAAACTCGAAGAGCATCGCCTGCTCGACGAGACCTCGCTCATCGAGATCACGCCCAAGGAACGATTCGCCATTGGCCCTTTCACCATCGAGCCCATTCGCGTCACCCACTCGCTGGTGGACTGCGTGGCTCTGGCCATTGAAACTCCGGTCGGCGTCATCATCCACACCGGCGACTTCAAGATCGATCTCTCGCCCATCGACGGACACGCCTTCGATCTGCACACCTTCGCCGAATACGGCAAGCGCGGCGTGCTGGCCCTGCTTCAGGACTCAACCAACGTCGAGCGCACCGGCTATACGCCGAGCGAACGCGCCGTCATTCCACGCCTCGACGAAGTTTTTTCGCAGGCCAAGAAGAAGCTCTTCTTCACCTGCTTCTCATCGTCCATCTATCGCATCCGCATCGCCCTCGACCTGGCCCGCAAGCATGGCCGCAAAGTTGCCATCATCGGCCGCTCCATGATGGAGAGCTCCGAGATTGCGCAGGACCTCGGCTACATCGACATTCCGCAAGGCCTGGTCATCAATCCCGGCCAGTTGCGCGACTACCCGCCCCACCAGTTGATGCTTCTTATCAGCGGAACGCAGGGCGAGCCGATGAGCGCCCTCAGCCGCGCCGCCGTTGACAATCATCGCCATGCGCACATCGACGCCGGCGACACTGTGGTTCTCAGCTCCCGCATAATTCCCGGCAACGAGAAGAGCATCTTTCGCGTGATTGACCACCTCTATCGCCGCGACGCAAACGTTATCTGCGACGACGGCTCGAACGGCTTGATTCACGTCAGCGGCCACGGCGCGCAGGAAGAGCAGCGCCTCCTCATCAACCTCGTCCGGCCCAAGTTTTTCATTCCCATTCACGGCGATTATCGCAACCTGGTCCGCCACGCCGGCCTGGCCATGGAGACCGGCGCGGTGGAGCACGCCATCGTGATTGAAGACGGCGACGTTCTCGAAATGGACAAATCCGACGCCCGCAAGAAGGACAAGGTCAACTCCGGCCGCATCCTGATCGACTCCGGCTCGTCCAATGACGTGGTTGAAGACTTGGTCATCAAAGACCGACGCATTTTGTCTGAAGACGGCATCGTCCTCGCCGTTCTGGCCATCAACAAGCGCAGCGGCAAAGTGGAGCAGCAGCCCGAAGTCATCATGCGCGGCTTCGGCGGCGCAGACATCACCGAGCAGGCGAAAGAGGCAGTACTCAAAACTCTCGACGGCCTGAGCACCGAGCAGAAATCCGACTACGGCATGGTGAAAGAAAAAGTCCGCGCCGACCTGAAGCGCCTGATCCAGAAGACGACGGGAAGACGGCCGATGATCATGCCGGTGATCCTGGAAATCTGAGCACTTTATGCTCCTGCCGCATTTTGGAGCTTTCGTTTCAAGCCCGATTGGGCTGATAATGACCACAGGAGGACTCCATGACTCTGACCATCGAACTCGATGCGGAACTTGTAGCCGTGTACACGGCGGAAGCGGCACGGCGTGGGGTGGAACCGGAGTCTCTGGCTCTTGAGATTCTGCGCGCCAACCGGCCCGCGCCGCTGGCCCCGGAAAAGAGCCTCACGGTCGAAGGTTTCCATAAGATGTTGGATGAGCTTGCCATAGGCGCCGAGAATCTGCCTCATCTGCCGGATTCTGCCCTGACCCGCGAGGGTATCTACGGGGATCATCCATAGGACATGAAATGAAGGTCCTTCTCGACAGCAATGTGCTTCTTCGCTGGAATATCAGAACAGCACCGCAGTCGCAGCTTGTCATTCGCGCCGTCGATCTTCTGCTTGCCTCGGGCACCCTTCCCTGCTACACCTCGCAGAATCTCGGCGAGTTCTGGAACGTTCTGACACGGCCGCTGGATCGCAACGGCTTCGGCCTGACGCCCGCGGAGGCTGATGGGCGGGCGCGAGTGATCGAAGACCAAATCCCAATCCTTCCCGACGATCCCCGAGTGCATCTCGTCTGGCGCAGGCTCCTCGTTGCTCACGCCATCTCCGGCGTCCAGGTCCACGATGCCCGCATCGCCGCCGCCATGCATGTCCACGGCGTCAAGCACATCCTCACCTTCAACACGCGAGATTTCGCGCGCTTCACTGACATTGAAGCAGTTCATCGCGCCGATTTTTCGCGCTAAGGTGTGCATCGAATGCCGGAAAAACTCGTGACCATCGCCGAAATCCGCGCCGCCGCTCACCGTATCGCCGATATCGCCGTAAAGACGCCGCTTGTCCGCGCGCAATTCCCTGGCCTTTCCGGCTTCGGCACCGCTAAAGAGATTTACCTGAAAGCCGAGAGCCTTCAACCCATCGGCGCGTTCAAAATTCGTGGCGCGTCCAACAAAATTCTCCAGCTTACGCCGGAAGAGATCGCTCACGGCGTCATTACCTATTCGAGCGGCAACCATGCTCAGGGCGTGGCGTATGCGGCGCGCGAGGTGGGCGCAAAGGCTGTCATCGTGATGCCGTCGAATGCGCCGGCCATCAAGCGCGCCGCAACACTGGCCCTGGGCGCGGAAATCGTTGACGTTGGCGTAGGCTCCAATGAGCGCCTGGCAAGATCCGACGAGCTGGTTCGTGAGCATGGCTACATCGTTATCCCGCCTTACGACGACGAGCAGATCATCGCCGGCCAGGCCACCTGCGGCCTTGAGATCATCGAAGAGTTGCCGAATGTAGACCTCGTTCTCGCCCCAGTTTCCGGCGGCGGCCTGCTCGGCGGCGTCGCCACCGCTGTCAAATTGCTACGTCCGCAAACCAATGTCTTCGGCGTCGAGCCCGAGCTCGCCGGCGACGCGGCGGAAAGCTTCCGCACCGGCTCCATCGTCACCTGGCCGGCCGAGCTAACCAGCCGGACGATTGCGGATGGACTGCGCACCCAAAGCGTCGGCCAGCGCAACTTTGCCCACATTCAGGCCTTTGTCGACGGCATTATTACCGTGACTGAAGCCGAGATTAGAGCCGCCATGCGCGCCATCGTAGCCGCAACGCGCTTGGTTCCCGAGCCCAGCGGAGCGGTCGCAACCGCTGCCCTGCTCTTTCACGGCGCCGAACTGCCTACCTATCGCAGAGCCGTGGCCGTTGTCAGCGGTGGCAACGTCGATCCCGCGCAGCTTGCCCAAATCCTCACCGAATCTTGAGAACCCCGCGTCTAAAGAGAATGGGCGGTTATATTGATGCCTTTTAGCGAAACTGGAAATATCCCTCAGGGGCTGAAGCCCGGGTTCTTTTTGCGGTTTTTTGCGGCACGATCCGCCGCGGCGGATCGTGCCCTTTCAAAACATCGACTTGCTCATGCGTGCCATCTATGATTTTCCCTGTGATGAAAATCCGATTCGCCGCACCAATGACTCTCGCCATCGCTCTGACCCTCCTCGTTGCCACCCTGCCAGTTCTCGCCCAAAAGAAGCCCAAGGAGCCGGAGAAGCCCATGGCTGGCCCCCGTGCGACAGCCTTGCGTGTCACCTCGATCTATGTGGCTCCCGATCTCACTTCGCAAAAAGTCGATCGCGTGCAGATTGGCCGCGAGATGGTGGTTGCCGAAAAAAATGGCCCGTGGATGCGCGTATACGCCAACACCGACATTGAGGAGCTGAACGAGAAGGATAAGCCCATCATTGATAGCAGCGACGCTCCGACGCCGATTTCAGGCTGGCTTGAGGCCAAGGGCATCGTTGTTGAAACCACGCCCAATGGCGACCAAATTCTGATGGGCGAGGCTGCCAATCAGGAGTCGCTGGCCTCCGATCCGCGCGGTCCCGCCAACGCCGCGCAGAGCGCTCGCCTGCTCTATCGGCGCATCGTCGAAATGTTTCCCAACTCGCCGCTCGTGCCTGAGGCCGCATGGCGCGCTGCCGACGATCTGTGGCAGATTCAGAAGGCCGACGCCGCCACGCGACACTCCGCAAAGGAGAGAGATCCGTACATGCACGACCTGATGGATGAGGACGAGCTCAAGAAGGTGATCAAGCGCTATCCCAACAGGCGCCAGGCCGATCTGGCGGCCTTCGACCTGATCGACAACAAGCTCTGCGGCGACTGGCAAGGCTCGCCTAAGTGCCCGCAGAATGAGTCCGAAGTCTACGAGAAATACGCCGCCGAATTTCCCGACGGTCCGCGCACCGCGCAGGCTCTGTACCAAGCCGTCTATCGCCAGGCGGTCCTCACCGATATGTACCATGCCGATGGAAGCGACAAGAAGTCTGACGAAGCCCACGGCCGCGCAAAGGAACTCCTCGACCGGCTGCGAGCCAAATTCCCTCAGTCCGATTACACCTTTCGCGCCGGCGCGCTGGTTTACAAACTGGATCAAGGCGTGCCCGTCTACGGGATTGACATGGAGTGAGCTGGGAAACCGGTCCGCGCAAGGATTTGTTGCATTGAAAGGGCACGGCCTTAGACGTGCCAGTGAATGGGCAAAAGAGTGTCCGAGCTTTAGCCCCTGAGGGGTCGTTTTTTCCTCAACTTGCATCCCCTCGGCGGCTAAAGCCGCATCCCTGTTTGGTCGCCTTGCGGCACGTCTAAAGCCGTGCCCTTTCAAAGCCAGGAGATTTTCGTAGCCTATCCATCCCCTGTTGTATCCTCATTGTGGACTGCGCGACGCCATACCGGCGGCTTGCAGAGTAAGTTGAAGGGCTGCATCAATCGAACCCCGGAGGCTTCTTGAACCCTTATCTTCAGTCCGTCCTGCTTGGCATCGTCGAAGGCCTGACCGAGTTCCTGCCCGTCAGCTCGACGGCGCATCTGCGCATTGCTGAAGCGCTGATGAAGATCCCGCTCGACGACGCGTACTGGAAGATGTACACCATCGTCATCCAGGTCGGCGCCATCATCGCGCTTTGCCTCCTCTTCCTGGCCCGGATCGTCGAATTCATGCGCACCTTTCCCAAGGGCGAGAACGGCGACCGGAACTGGCTCAACCACCCCATCTCCCTCACCCTCATCGCCTTCGCGTTTACGTCGGTTCCCGCCCTGCTGCTGCACAAGTGGAGCGAAAAAAATCTAGGCAGCCTGCAGGCCATCGCTATCGCGCTGCTGCTCGGCGGCATTGTCATGTGGATCATCGATGCCTGGTCCGATCGCCGCGAGCCCACCACCACCCATGTGGAGGAGATGACCCTTCCGCAAGCCATCTGGATCGGCCTTTGCCAGACGCTCTCAGCGGTCTTTCCCGGCACTTCGCGCTCCATGTCGACCATCGCCTCCGGCCAATTGGTCGGCCTCGACCGGCCCACAGCCCTCGAATTCAGCTTCCTGCTTTCGATTCCGACCATGATTGCCGCCACCGGCTGGGACCTGCTGAAGGAGCTTCATCCCAGCAAGGCCGCTGAGGCCGCCGGAACCGCGGCCGCTCACGTCGTCATGGACCCGGAACGCTGGCTTGTCCTCATCATCGGCACCGTGGTTTCCTTCTTTGTCGCTCTCGGCGTGGTCGAGTGGTTCCTGCACTGGGTACGCAGGCACGGCTTCACCATGTTCGCCATCTACCGCATTTTGCTGGGCGGCGCGTTGCTGATTTGGGGAGCAAAGATCGTCGGGAGTTGAACGAAGGACAGCCCGCCCTTGAGAATTTCGGATAACCAAATGACGGGAAAGGGTAGAATCGGAACAGGACGATAGCTTGCGTTGGAGGTAAATTATGTCCGCTGTCCAATCCATTCCGCAGCTTCCGGACTTGGAGCGGGACGAGCTCGTCTTGTCGGAACCGGTCCTCGGAGGCCTGCCGCTCCCTGTTATCATTCGGCCTGCGCGCCCTTTGAGCGATGAGGAGTTGCTGGCGTTCTGCGCAGCCAACGA
>CAZSVJ010000117.1:0-10570 GCA_964610185.1 uncultured Occallatibacter sp.
GCCAGAATCTCGGTGGGCGCCATCAGCGCCGCCTGGTAGCCGTTTTCCATGGCCAAGAGCATCGCCTGCAGGGCCACGATGGTCTTGCCTGATCCCACATCGCCTTGTAGCAGGCGGCGCATGGGGCTGGGCTGGCGCATGTCTCCCACGATCTCGCCGAGCGTGCGCTTCTGCGCGGCAGTAGGATGAAAAGGCAGCACTTCGCGGATGGCCTCGCGGACTTTTTCGTTGGCGGCGAATGCGATGCCGGCGCGCTGCCTCATGCGGCGGCGCTTCAGCTCCAGGCCCAATTCCAGAAAGAAAAGCTCTTCAAAGATCAGCCGCTTGTGAGCGGGCGTTGCCGAGCTTTGCAGTTGAGAAAACGGCGTGCCTTCGGGAGGAAAATGAACCTCTCGCAATGCGGTTTCGCGGTCGGGCAGGTCGAGGCGGGCTAACATTTCGCGCGGCAGGCACTCCGGAATAGCGCCGCGCATCGACTCCAACAGATTGAAGATCGTTTTGCGCTGCCAGCGAGACGCCAAGCGGCTCCCGCCCAGCGATTCGTAGATCGGAGTAATGCGGCCCACTTCGATAAGGCGCGTCTCGGCGTCGTCGCTGGCGTCGGGCAGCACCTCAAATTGCGGCTGGATCATCTTGAGGTTGCTGCTGGAGCGCGACGGCTCGACTTTGCCGTAGACGGCGACCGTCTGCCCGGCGTGGAACTTGCCTTGCAGATACGTGCCGTTGAACCAGATGCATTTCAGCGACAGCCGGCCCTGGCCTACGGTCATTTCAAAGATGGGCGCCTTGCGTGTGCGCAGCAGGGTTGCGCCGCGCACCTCGGCAATCACGCTGGCCATCTCGCCGGCCTGCAGCTCGTCGAGGCTGCGCGGGTTAAGGCGGTCCTCGTAGCGAAAGGGGAGGTGGTAGAGCAGATCTTCAGCGGTGAGGATTCCCTTGGCGGCGAGCATCTCCGCCACCTTGGGGCCGACGCCGCGGACATACATGACAGGGGTATCGAGGCCGGGCACAGTTTGGATGCTATCGCATTTCGACCGTCATTGGACGATGGGCAGCAATCGATTGCGGGCGGGATCGCTCACGACTTGGCCAGGAAGTAGGCCTCCACGGCTTGGATCAGCGAGGCGCGATCGAGATACGGCTCCTTGCCTTCGTACTTGGCGGCCCAGCAGATCTGGTTGATGATATCGCGCGGGAAGCATGCGCGTAACTCCTGCTTCAGCGTACCCTTGATGATGCCGATGAGATTGTCAACAATGCCGGAATCGCCCTTGATTCCGCGGTCGGCGGCGACGCGGCGGTAGATATCGCGGAACTGGTCGTCGCTTAACTCGCCGATCTTGATCTTGGTTTGAATTCTGCGCAGAAACGCTGGATCGACGAGCTCGAATGGATCGAGGTTGGACGCAAACACCACCAGCATCTCAAAGGGAACTTCAATCTTCTTACCCCCTACCAAGGTGAGAAAGTCGATTCTGCGATCAAGGGGAACGATCCAGCGATTCAAGAGCTCCTCAGGGCGAAGCCGCTGCCGCCCGAAGTCATCGATGATCAGCACCCCGTTGTTGGCCTTCAACTGCAAGGGGCCGACATAATACTTTGTCAGCGGGTTGAATTCCAGGTCGAGCATCTCGACCGTAAGTTCGCCGCCGGCCAGGACTGCCGGGCGGTTGCAGAGCACCCAACGCTCGTCGTGATTTTCGGGCTCTTCTTCCGCCACGCGATTGTGAATCGCCGGATCGTAGATGGTGATGATCTGACTTTCGACTTCCACGGCATACGGCAGCCAAACATCGTCCTCGGCCATTACCCGGGTCAATGTCTCGGCAATTGTGGTTTTTCCCGTCCCGGCTGGACCATAGAGAAACAGCGATGAGCCGGAGTTCAAAGCGGTGCCGAGCTGCCATAGGGTTTTGTCGTCGATCACAAGGTGGGCAAAGGCGCGCTCAACGTCGGCTGGATGCACCACGACATTCTTTACACTCTGCTTCCTGACTTGGTCTACATAAGTCGCCAGGGACACAGGCGCGGGCCCCGCGTAATGACTATGAGAAAGCAACTCCATAGCTCGCGATCTGCCAAGCGATGTAATGGTGATGTTGGGGATGTTATGAGCCATCCCAGTTACCTGGCAAAGCTGTTCTGTTCGCAGCCGCAGAAAAAGCTCGTTTGCCACTTCGTAGCTGAGCTGAGTTAGTTTAGATAACTCAAGAACCGAGAAGGGCCCGGATAAATAGAGAATCTTCAGTGCCAGATCTTCGAGCACCGACGCGCGGACGCCCACTTCCTTAACGCACTGCGGCCTATAGGCCGGACCTTCAGCGGGAGTGGGTTTGAATTCGTCGACCTGGAGAAGATCTTCCATTCGCTTTACAGACACCTACTACCAATATACCGCCTAACCGTTTGCGAGTTGGCGACTTCTCCCACCAAAGTAGCACCTCAAATGCGGAAAAAGCCATGCGGTGCTCAAGGAACATACATTCCGTTTTGCCGGCAAACAAACCTCGATGCGCAAGCCCTCAGATTGCCGGAAACTACTGCGTTGCTTTGTTACACTTCTCGATAGGCCGTTTCCCGGCTTAGGCGGAGCCAAACGCGGGAAGACAACGGCGGGAGAATCCATGCCAGTAGTTGAACTCGCGGGAGTGACAAAAGCCTACGAGAATAAAGTTGCCGTTCATGACCTGAGTCTATCTATCAATGCCGGCCAGATGTTCGGCCTTTTGGGTCCGAACGGCGCAGGGAAGACCAGCTCCATTCGGATGATGATGGGCATCACGATTCCCGACTCGGGGCGCATCAACCTTTTCGGGAATCCCTTCGAACGCAAGAGCCTGGAGCGCGTCGGCTATCTTCCCGAGGAACGCGGCCTCTATAAGAAAATGAAGGTCATCGACCAACTGGTCTTCTTCGGCGAATTACACGGCCTGGTTGCCGAGGAGTCGCGCAAGCGCGCAACCGCATGGGCCGAGCGCATGGAGATCGCCGACTCTCTGCATAAAAAAACCGGAGAGCTTTCTAAAGGCATGCAACAAAAGATTCAGTTCATTGCGTCGCTGCTCCACGACCCGGGCCTGATCGTAATGGACGAACCATTTAGCGGCCTCGACCCGGTGAATGCGGCGCTGGTGGAGCGAACACTGCTGGAGCTGAAAGCACAAGGCAAGGCGATCCTGTTCTCAACTCATCGCATGGACCAAGTGGAGAAGCTGTGCGACTCGATCTGCCTGATCAACAACGGCGAGTCGGTGCTGGCCGGCAAAGTGCGCGAGATCAAGGCCAGCTACGAGCGCAATCGTGTCATCGTGGAGTTTGAGGGCGGCTCCACATTTCTCAACAGCGATGAGATAGCCGAAGCGAAAAACTTCTCCGGCCATGCTGAGATTAAGCTCAAGCCGCACGGCAACGCGCAGAAGCTGCTGCATGAGGCCGCTGCTGTCGCTACGATTTATCGCTTCGAGTTAGTCGAGCCCTCGCTCGAAGAGATATTTATTGAGACTGTGGGAGGCAAGGCAAATGCGTAACATTTTTCTGATTGCCAAGCGCGAATATCTGGAGCAGATTCGCGGGCGCGCCTTCAAGATATCGACCGTTGCCATGCCCCTTCTGATTGCCGCGCTCCTGGCCTTCAGCAGCTACTTTGGACACAAGGCGAACACCGGCAAGCATATAGCAATTGTGGCCGACGATGCGTCCCTCGCCGGCCAGGTCCGGCAGCAGATGCTGGACGACCAACATGCCCACTACACGGTGGATTTGGAAGCACCCGCGAGCAGCGAACAGCGCGCCGAGTTGCAGGCCCGGGTGCGCGCCAAGGGAATCGATGGAGTGCTGGCCATCGATTCCTCCAATCCGCAAAAGATCACGGCAACCTTCACCTCTCTCTCCGTCGGCGACGTTTCTGTTTACGGAGGTCTGCAAGACGCGTTGAATCGCGGCGTCGTCAACGAGCGCATGATCCGCAAGGGCATGAACGAGGCAGAGGCAGACGAAATGCTGGCAAAGGTTTCCATCGAGGCTCTGCAACTCGATAATAATGGGAGAGTAGGCAAGAGCAATGGAAGCGCCACGGTGATCAAGGCGACTCTCATGCTGCTTCTGCTCTCGATTCCAATCATGCTCTACGGGCTAGACATGGCTCGGGCAATTGTCGAAGAGAAGACATCGCGCATCTTCGAAGTGATGCTGGCCGTCGCCGAGCCAAGCGATCTGCTGGCCGGCAAGCTGCTGGGCGTGGGCGGTGTCGGCATTACGCAAATCGCCATCTGGGTCGGGGGAGCGTCGGTCTTCATGGGCACGCAGCTAGCCGCTGAACTGCTCACCGGCGATATCGCCTTTCGTATCTCCTGGACCGAGGGCATCTTCTTTCCCATATATTTTGTCCTCGGCTTCGCACTCTTCAGCGCTATCTTCTCCGGCTTGGCGGCTACCTGCGAGACCGCGTCGGATTTGCAGAAGTTTATGTGGGTGGCGATTGTTCCACTCTACACCAGCTTGGGGCTCCTTCCGGTCATGATTAAGGATCCCAACTCAGCCTGGAGCGTGGCCGCAACGCTCTTTCCGATGACCTCGCCCTACACCATGATCTCGCGCATGGGTATGGCCGCGGTTCCGTTCTGGCAGATCGGCGTGTCGATAGTCCTGTTGGTGCTCGCTACCTGGGCGACGCTCTGGTTCTCCTCGCGCCTCTATCGAGTGGGCATTCTCATGTACGGCAAGCGCGCTACGCTTCCCGAGTTGCTGCGTTGGCTGCGCTACTCCTGAGCGGACAGGATCTGCATCCAGACCCGTTGCCATAGAATTATTGGAGTGACCGGCGAGCCCAAATTCACGTTCTTCCAGCGCGTTGTGCTGGCCCTGGCTCCGCGCCTAGTGTGGGCTCTATTGTGGATCGTCAGCCTCACATGGCGCTTTGAAGAGATCGCCGCCGAGGGCGTTACTCCGCTGATTTTTGGCAAGGGCGCGGGGGCGCGGATTTTCTGTTTCTGGCATCAGTGCGTGCTGCCTTGCACGGTGTATTTCCGGAGCTCTCACGCTACCATCCTCATCAGCCGCAGCTTCGACGGCGAATTGATCACGCGCATTCTCGAGCTGTTCGGCTTTCGCGCCGTACGCGGTTCCAGCTCGCGTGGCGCGCGCGAGGGCCTGCTGGGGCTTGCTCAGGTGATCGAGAGCGGCGGTCCGGCCATTTTTACCGCCGACGGTCCGCGCGGACCGATCTATCGCACCAAGATGGGTCCCATCAAGCTCGCGCAAATGACTGGCGCGCCGATCGGCTGCTTCCATCTTGAGCCTGAGCACGCCTGGACCATGCGATCATGGGACAGATTTCTAGTGCCCAGGCCATTCACCCGGATTGTGGTGAGTTGGGGGCCATGGACGCGGGTTCCAGCCGATCTTGCTCCCGAGGAGTTTGAGCCCAAGCGCGAAGAATTGAACGCGGCTATCGAGTATGCGCGGGCGCGAGCGCTTGATCACTTCAACAAGGCCAGTCGATGAAAGGCCTTCACGTTGACGATTTCGACTTCGACCTGCCTGAGGATTTGATTGCGCAGGAGCCGCCGCCGGAGCGTGGCCAGAGCCGCATGTTGGTCATGGATCGCGCGACCGGGGCCTTGCGCGATTCAATCTTTGCGGAGTTCCCGTCAGTGCTC
This sequence comes from uncultured Occallatibacter sp., assembly GCA_964610185.1. Taxonomy (GTDB): domain Bacteria; phylum Acidobacteriota; class Terriglobia; order Terriglobales; family Acidobacteriaceae; genus Telmatobacter. Next base: position 5,658 of record CAZSVJ010000117.1, read on the forward strand.
AAGCCGGGCGACCTGCTTGTACTCAACGACACTCGGGTAATTCCGGCGCGGCTTTATGCACGGCGCACTCTGCTTCGCGAAAACGAGAAGCCAACCGGCCGCATTGAGGTTCTGCTCACCGAGCCCGCCGGCGAAAATCTCTGGCGCGCTCTGGTCAGGCCGGGCAGGAAAGTTTCCCTCGGCGAGATACTAGTTTTTCCCGCGCCCAATGGCGCAATTGCGCTGCAGGCTGAAGTGCTTGAGCGTGGAGAGTTCGGCGAGCGCTTGCTCCGTTTTGCCCCGGTCGAGGATTTTTTTGCCGTTCTCGACAGCATTGGGCACATGCCGCTTCCGCCCTACATCCGCCGCAATGATGAGGCCGAAGACCGCAAGCGTTACCAGACCGTTTTTGCCTGGGGAGAACGTGGCTCCGTTGCCGCGCCCACGGCCGGCTTGCACTTTACGCAGCGCACATTGATCGAATTGACCGCCAGGGGCGTCGAGATTGCGCGCGTCACATTGAATGTCGGCTTGGGCACGTTCGCGCCGATCCGCGTGGAGACGCTGGACGAGATTCGCCTGCACCGCGAGCGCTACACCCTGCCGGCAGACACGGCAGAGGCGGTGAATCGAGCCGTCCGCGAAGGCCGCCGCATTGTGGCTGTCGGCACCACGGTCGTGCGCGCTCTGGAAGCCGCCGCGGCGGCCGTGCTTGAGTCTGGCGTTCGAGAACTGCAGCCCCACTCCGACGCGACGGAAATCTTTATCTCGCCCGGCTTCGAATTTCGGCTGGTAGGCGGGCTGCTTACTAACTTTCATCTACCGCAGTCGAGCCTGCTCATGCTGGTGAGCGCATTTGCCGGCCGGGAGCCGGTCCTGGCCGCCTATCGCCACGCCGTTCGACACAATTACCGCTTTTTCAGTTACGGCGATTGCATGTTTTTATCCTGACCACTGAAAACGGTCAACTGATAAACTCGGTTTCGTGCCCGACGAATCCAAGCCGCCCGTCTTCCTTCTCGACACCATGTCGTTCATCTTTCGCGCCTACCACGCCATGCAGCGCAGCCGGCCCATGTCTACGCGCGGCGGCCTGCCCACGGCGGCCATTTACGTTTTTGTGAACATGATCAAGAAGCTGCGCCAGGATTTTGCGCCGCTTTATTTTGCGGCGGTCTTCGACGTCAGCGGCGAAGTGTTCCGAGATGCGCGCGCCCGCACCATGGCCCCGCTGCGAAAGTGGAACTCGAGGACGCAGAGCTTCGACGAGGTGAGCTACGAGGGCTACAAAGCCAAGCGGGAATCCATGCCCGAAGATCTTCGCCGCCAGATTCCATACATTCGCCGCGCGCTGGAGGCGCTGCACATTCCCATCCTCGAGGCGGAGGGCTTCGAAGCCGACGACGTGATCGGAACCCTGGCCCGGCAGGCGGCAGCCGAGCAGCATGAGGTCTTCATCGTCTCCGGCGACAAGGACATGATGCAGTTGGTTACGCCTCAGGTGAAAATTCTCAATCCGCAGAAAGATAACCTGATTCTCGATCCCGCAAAAGTGGCTGAGACCCTCGGCGTCCCTCCGGAAAAGGTGGTCGATGTGATGGCTCTGCGCGGCGATGCGGTCGATAACATTCCCGGCGCGCCGGGGATTGGCGACAAAGGCAGCGTCGAGTTGATCGTTGAATTCGGGAGCGTGGAAGCGGTACTGGACCGCGCTGCCGAGGTTAAGCGCAAGAGCTATCGCGAATCGCTGGAGCAGAACCGCGACGCCGTCCTGTTGTCGAAGGAACTGGTCACCATCGACTCTCATGTTCCGCTTGAGTTGGATCTGAGCGCGATGAAGACTCAGCCGCCGGATATCGAAGCCTGCCGCGAGCTGTTCACCGAGCTTGAGTTCACGTCGATGCTGCGCGATCTTGCGCCTTCTTTGACGGCTCCGGCGATTGAACTGGTTGAAGAGCCGAGCGGCGAACAGGCTGCTGCGTTTTATGCTGCTGCGCGCGAACACGGTTTCGCTTTTGTGCTCGATGCCAAGGCCCCCGCGCCTGAGGCTGAAGACGAGGCGCCGCAATCCATGTCGCTGCTGGATGTTGCCGAGGCGGCCGAAAAGCAGGCGAGCTTCACTGTGGGCGTTTGCGCTGAATCTTCGACCGCGCTGCGCCTTCCGATGACGCCGGAGTTGCGCGCGTTGCTCGAAGATACTGCCGTAGCCAATCGGACGCACGATTGGAAGTCTGCTTTGCACCTGCTTGCAGCGCAGGGCGTTGAACCCCGCGGCGCGGTTGAAGACACGATGCTGCTCTCTTACGCGCTCAATCCGACGCATGCAACGCAGTCTTTGGCCGATGTTGCGGCGAGGCACGGGCAAGCTGCTCCATCCACGCTAGCCGCCGGCGCCGCCGCAATTCAAGCGCTGGTTCCGGAGTTGCGCGCGGAGGTGGAGACAGCGGGCGTCATGCGCGTTTACGAGGAGATCGACCTGCCGCTGGCACCGGTTCTTTTTCGCATGGAAAAAGCCGGAGTGCGCATCGATACCGGCGTTTTGGAGGGGCTTTCAAAGCGCTTCAGCGCTGAGCTGGAGCGTGTTGGCGAACGCATTTTCGAGCTTGCGGGGCGGCGGTTCAACGTCAATTCGCCCAAGCAGCTCGGCGAGGTGCTTTTCACGCATCTGGGTTTGCCCGCGCCGGCTAGCCGGGGCAAGAGCAAGGCAATTTCGACGGCGCAAGACGTGCTTGAGCAGCTTGCCGAGCAGCACGAGGTACCGAAGCTAGTGCTCGAATACCGCCATCTTTCAAAGTTGAAGTCGAATTATATCGACGCGCTGCCGCTGCTGGCCGATTCCGAATCGCGTGTGCACACGACGTTTCAGGCGGCGGCAACGGCGACCGGCCGCTTGTCGTCGGTGAATCCGAATCTACAGAACATTCCCATTCGCACCGAGCTGGGACGGGAGATTCGCGCCGCATTTACCGCCGCGCCCGGAACGCAACTGCTGTCCGCGGATTATTCGCAGATTGAACTGCGGTTGCTAGCGCACTTCAGCGGCGACCCGCTGCTGAAAAAGGCCTATGCGGAAAACATCGATATTCACACCATGACGGCCAGCGAGGTCTTCGGCGTCCCAGCCGAGACGATGGACAAGGAGACGCGCGGGCGGGCCAAGGCGGTCAATTTCGGCATCGTCTACGGCATTTCAGCCTTCGGACTCGCCGCGCAGTTGGGCATTTCGCAGGCCGAGGCAAAGGCGTACATCGAACGCTATTTCGCCCGCTATGTTGGGGTTCGCGCATTCATAGAACGGACGTTGGAACAGACGCGCAAGGAGGGTTCCGTGCGCACGATGTTCGGACGCGTGCGACCTATTCCAGACATCGAGAGCCGCAACCCCAACCAGCGCGGGTTTGCCGAACGCACGGCCATCAATACGCCGCTGCAAGGCACGGCAGCCGACCTGATCAAGCTGGCGATGATCGCAATCGACCGCAAGCTCAGTGAGCGCAAGCTCAAGACGCGCATGGTGCTGCAAGTGCATGACGAACTGCTCTTCGAGGTTCCCAACGATGAGACCGCGGAGATCGAAGCCCTGGTGCGCGCCGAGATGGAAGGCGTGGTCAAGCTCAGCGTTCCGCTGGTGGCCGACCTGGGGTTTGGAGCAAACTGGCGGGATTTATAAAGCAGGGAACAGGGAATAGAGAAAAGAAGATAGATTCTAACGATTGAATATATATGTTGACATCCAACCTATGCCGGGTGCAGAGTATCTGTAGAAAGACAACAGGTATACGCAATGGGCGAAAACAAATCAGATGTTTTGCAGGGTACGCTGGACCTGATGGTTCTCAAGACGCTTGAGGCGATGGGACCGCTTCATGGATACGGCATTGCGCGACGGATCGAGCAGGTGAGCGACAACGGCTTGAGCCTGAACCAGGGGACGATCTATCCTGCGCTTCTGCGCCTGCAGCAGCGGGGGTGGATCAAGGCCGAGTGGGGTCTGTCGGAGACCAAACGGCGGGCGAAATTCTATTCGCTGACGCGAATTGGCCGCAAGCAGATGACGCAGGAAACCGAAAACTGGGAGCGCATTGCCGGAACCATGGCGCGATTTCTCGCTGTATCGGATTAGGGGACGAAGATGGACTTGGTACGTGTTTTTCTCAGTCGGTGCGCGGCGCTAATTCGCTCAGACAGGCTGGATGAAGATCTGGATGAAGAAGTGCGCGCGCACATCGATCTGGCCACCGAAGAGAATGTTCGGCGCGGGATGACCGCGCAAGAGGCGCGGACTCGGGCGCTGCGAGAGTTCGGTGGTGTGACGCAAACCAAGGAGCGCTATCGAGTGCAACGCGGATTGCCTCGACTTGAGGCACTGGCGAAGGACACGCGCTATGCGATGCGACAATTGGCGCGCAATCCTGGATTCACACTGACAGTGATTGTGACGCTGGCGCTCTCGATCGGGGCGAACACGGCAATCTTCTCGATTGTGAACGCGCTGATGCTGAAAAGCCTGCCTTACCCGCATTCGGAGCGGATGGGCGTGATCTTTATGCGCATCCAAGGGCCCGGGACGGCCGATCAGCGCCACCAAATTGACGGGAGACAATGGGAGCTGCTGCGCGACAATGCGCCGGCGCGCTGCGGGCGATGCGAAGCGTGCTCTAAGGAGTGGGCGTCTACGATGCGCGGACGCTGCTTGCTGTAGTGCTGACGCTGGCTCTAGTAGCGCTGGTTGCGACGACTATCCCAGTGCTGAGAATTGCGCGGATCGATCCGGCGGCGACGCTGCGGGAGGAATAGTACGACAGGCTGCATTGCAAATTGCGCGCTATGGACAAATTTTGGGACCTCCGCCTCAGTCGCATTTCCAGCGGCCCCTTCCCTCAGGGGCTAAAGCCCGCTTTCCTTCTGTTGCAGTTGCATTTGCGGCACGGCTA
>CAZSVJ010000118.1:0-10342 GCA_964610185.1 uncultured Occallatibacter sp.
AGCAACGGCGCCCGCCCGGGCCGCCTACGATGCAGCAAGGGCGCCCGCCTGGGCCTGTAGTTCCTGGGCGCGTTCCTGGCCCTCCCGTTCCTTCACCCGGATCAAAGTCGGAACCAGCGCCTGGTTCATCGATTCCGAGATTAGGTTAATAAGCAAGGCGGGAATCAGCATCGCCGCTAGAAACGCATCCATGTCGTCGGAGCGGCCATAGGCACTGGCAACGGCAATCTCCTTGAAGGTCGCGACCACCTTCACCAGAATCCCAGCAAGGGTCACCGACGCTGCAGCGCGAAAGATGCGGCGATTTGTGCTTGCGCCCGTAAACATTCGCGCGATTTGGGAGATGGGAAACATGGCGGCTAGGATCGAGCTTTCAATGTGCGGATGGCCCAAGTAAGGGCGTAGATTCTTGCGCCTCAAATCGCAAACAGAGCGACTTCAACATTTTTGAAATGGCCTGAAAGCCCATGGCGAAAGCAGTTTTGTAACAGGGCATGATCCGCCGTGGCGGATCGTGCCGCATAAGGATGATTGAGAAAAATCGGCTTTAGCCGCCGAGGGATACGCGTAAAAGAAATGAATCTACTCAGGGGCTAAAGCCCAGACACTTTGGAATGGCTTTCGGCACGACTAAAGTCGTGCCCTGTTACAGTACTTGAATTCCGGGCCTCTAACCGCGGTCTGTTTACGCACTTAGGCTCAAGGTGGGACTTCGAATCTCAAGAGCGAAGCTCATGGTTAAACCTTACGTTGGGCTCCCCGGTTCCTGACAGAAATGCCCAATGCCAGAATTGCAAGAACCCCTAATGCAAGCGCAGCGGACTGATTTCCAGTTGCTGTCTGGGCACGAATTGGGGATCGCGCGGGGATAATCCTATCTGAAAGCTGGGGCAGTCTTTCTGCGCCGGCTTCGCCAATTCGCGACTCGGCAGACGTGAGGAATTCGCGATCTTCAGCATCCCACCTGCACCGCCGTGTCTCGGCTGCTTCGTACCATCGATGACAGGATGCAACTAGCTCTGCGAAAAAGAGCATTTCTGCCTCGAACCCAGCCAACGCTGGTTCGGGACAGAGCCGGGCCATTGCGAACCGCGGACCGTGCCGGGCATCGGGGAAGTACGCGGCTAGGCGCTCCGGGTCATCCACGGCAAGCCGTCCGGCCAGTGCAATCAGTGCCAGCAAAAGCCATGTCGTCCGGCTCTCCTCGACCGTTGCGGCCAGCGATGCAACGGCCCAGACCAGTAGCGCGGTTGCGAGCGCAATCCGCAACGGCCCGTGAGTCTTGCGGATCGAACCCGCGGCCAATGCAACGATCGCGATCGCAAAGAAAAGCGCGCACAGTCCCCCGTTGACGAGGATGGAAAGAGCCGTGTTGTGAGCCGTATCGATAGGCGCGAGCCCGGCAGCGTCCACAAATGTGCCAGCTCCGTAGCCGATCAGTGGGGCCTGCGAAAACGCATGCCAGCCGACGGTCCAGATATTTACTCGATCATTTAGATTGCCTCCTTGCGCTTGTTCTGAGATCGTTGCCAGGCGCGCGAAGGTTTCATAGGGCACGAACCGCCATAGCGCCGCGCCGATCACCGAAAGTGCGAAAGCTCCCGCCGCTGCTCTCCGGTCGTGGCCGCGAGCCAACAGAATGCCGCAGCCTACCAGCGCGATCACGGCAGCCAGAAACCCTCCTCGCGAGGCCGTCAGCAGAACTGCCAACAGCCCCAGCGGCAGATAGCCCAGCGCAAGCAAGCGTCCGGCCCACCGGGATTCACCGTCAAAGAGCACTGCCGCCATAGGAAAACCAAGATCGAGAAAGCGGGCCGCGTCGTTCGGGTCCTGTCCCTGCGCCACAAATCGAATCTGGCCGGCGATCATCGCGTCGATCGAAGCAAAGTTAGCCAGCGTGAGCGCGGCAAGCACCCACGACCCGGCCACATATGCGCGCAGTAGCGAGCGCAAATCGCGGGGACTTTCGGCAAATTCCCAGACCAGCCAAACGATCATCATCTCCTGAAAGTAGCCGCGCATCCTATCGAGCGTGGCCGGCGGCGCGATCGTCCAAAAATATGAGCAGCAGAACCAAAGGTAGAAGGCCAGCACCACCCACTGCATGGGGCCCGGCGTGCGCAATCGTCCGGCCTGGAAAACTGCCAGAATTGCAACCAGCATCAGCAGCAAGCCCACAATTCGCGCGATGTTGCCCGCGGGCTCGCCAACGTCGAGGGAGTATTCCCATGGAATCGCGAAGGCGAACACGAGCAACAATACCCACGCAATGCGGCGCATACTTAGAACCTCTGCGAGTAAACCAGACCCGCGTAGATGGTGACGCCGATTGCCGACTGGACTGCCGCTTCGAGCCCCTTGTTCCAAAGATTCTTGGCCATCGAATCAGGCACGAAAAGAATGTCCCCGTCGCGGATCGGCTGATCGGGATCCTCTCCGTGGAGCATGCGGCGCAGATTCAGCGTCGTCAGGGTCCGGCCGCCCTTTTGCTCGCGGATCAGCAGTGCCTTGTTGGATGCGTTCTGGCTCTGACCCCAGGCCAGTGTGAGTGCGCGCACCACCGTCAGCCCCTGCACCGGATCCACTGGAAATCCTCCCGGGCGAGCCACATCGCCAATCACGTAAACCAGGCCAGCGCGGCTTACCTGAACGGTGTCTCCTGGACTCAACTCGGGGTTATGGTCGGTCAGTGTGTCGGTTCCGCTCGGATCGAGCACGATCGGATGCGGCGTCATTGGATCGTCGCGCTGAAACACGTTCACCAGGCGGCCGGCATTCGGCGCCAAGCCGGATGCGGCCGAAATCAGATCAAGCAACCGATGGTGAAGGGTATAGGGATAAACGCCCGGCCGCGCCACTTCGCCCAGCACGCTCACGTCCTGGCCGACGTAAGCAGTCACTACCACGGAGACCTGCGGATGAAGCAACATTCCCTGGGCCAGCAAAGCCGCATCGATCGCTTGCGCTGCGCCCTGCTCGTCCATCCCTCCAACCTGAACTTCCGAAACCATCGGCAGGGTTACCGTGCCCGTTCGCGATACACGCACATCCGAGTGAAACTCCGGCAGGTGGTACTCACTCACATCCAGCGTGTCGCCAGGGCCAATGGGAGCGGCCATCGGCAACTGATATTCCGGAACTGCCGGCTGCATTCCTTTCTGGTTCGCGCCGGGATTGCTATTCCATACCGCGGGAGCTTCCTTGGGATTGGGCAGGTTATGCTTCTCCTCGGCGGCTGGAATGCGTACCACGCCGGTCGGCAAGCCGGAGGTACTGGGTGTGGGCGCCTGCCCGCGTGCCGTTGCCAGCGTCGCAATCGCCGCAACAATCACAACTGCCGCATGAATTTGTGAATTGCCAAGCGATTCCATCAAGAGAGCGCCTCCCACTGCCAGCCAAAACCCGGCAACAAATGTGATTGCCAAATCGAGCAGCGGATCGGGAGTGACAGGTTTCACGGGCTGACGCGCAGGATCCACAACCGAAATGCTCGAGCTGTGTATGCCGGAGGCCAATCCCGCCTCCGCCACCTTTCCCATTACTCGCATGTAGATGTCATGGCTGGAATTGGCCTCCTCGCGCATCACGGCGTAATTGGCCGCGGCATCGTTCAGCTTCAACCCGTCGGCTGTGCGCTTGTTTAAGTTTCTTCGCACCAACTGCTCGTGATCCGACGCTGTTTGCCAGGCGCCGCGAAATTGGTCCACGAGCCTGGTGTCTTCGCGCTGCTTCTGCTGGTCCAGATCGAGCAATTGCTGCCGAATTTCGACAACCCTGGGAAATCTCGGACCGTGTTCCGCGCTCAACTGTGCCTGTTCGAGCTTCAATTCACTCTCACGCGAGTGAATCTGGATGAGGAGCGCCGTGGCAAAGCCGCCGCCTTGACTCTGCAAGTTAGGATCGGAGGCGATCACCAGTTCCGGGTCGCCCCGGTTCGCGGCCCTGTATTCGGCTTCGCGCAGAACGCGGTCGCTGGTGGCAGACGCAACCTGACGGCCCAGTTCATCGATCTCCAGTAGTATCGAACTGTGCTGCGCTTCCGGCTGCTGCCCGTTTGCCTCCGTTCCTGTGGTGCCGAGGATGCCATGTTCGCTCTGGAACGCTGTCAGGCGCTGATTCTGCTGGTCCATCTGCTCCTTTAGATCCTTGAGCTGGCTCTCAAGCCAATTCGAAGCCCTCACCGTGGCCTCAATCCGCGTATCGCTCTCCTGCTGGAGATAGTCACGAATCAGCGCGTTCACCACAGCGGCCGACGATGCTGCGTCGTTTGAGCGGAAACGGATCGCTATCAGCAACGTGCGCGGCACCGACTGCACATGAAGCCGCTTCTGAAACCTATCCAGCAGGTACGCCTGGGCATCCGCGCCGGGCGTCTCGGCGTGAAAGCCGGGAAACTCTTGCGCAAAATCGCCCATGAATCCCGGCTCCTGGTAAAGCTTCAACTCGGTAATCACCCGCCAGGCCAGCCGATCGCTGCGAAGAACATTGGCCAGCGTCTCCAGTTGCAACGGCGCGGAAAGAAGCGATGCGACGGCCAGTGGCTCCGGCGCTTCCATGCTGAGCGAGGAGGCAGACCCCTGGCGCAATGCCACCGTGGCCACGGCTTCGTATTGTTTCGGAGCAACCAGGCAATAGACGCCGCACAACAGCATCAATCCCACCACAACCAGCAAAACGAAACGGCGGCGGCGCGCCATCACCCCCAGAAAGTCGCGCAGGGAGGTCGTGGAACTGCCCCGGCTTAGGCCAGGGTTGTACGGCGCAATGGGCTCGCGCGAAGGATCGTGCGGAAAAACGGAAGGGTAAGGCAAAAGACAGGGACCTCGGGCCCGTGAAGCACCAAATTGGGCAAGTCCCTGCCCTCCATTCAAAACGGGAATTCGCAACCGAGGAAATCTTCGCCAGTGTGCGTCATTGGAAGACTACCTGTCAGGTCAATGCAGCACACTCGACAAGAAACTGTGGAAAACCCCTTATCCCGCCCGGAATGCCTCCCACTCTGACACACAAGTCTATTCTTCACCGCAACCTGAGCGCTCAGCGGGCTGTCTGACACGGCCCCTCCACTGACGTCTGCCAGCCCGATCCTGTATCTTTGCCCTGTATTCTTGCTTGGCACAGATATGATTCTTATTTCGCCAACCCTGGCCGAACCTCAGCACTTCTCGCTCTTTGAGAGGCTGTTCTTCGCGGGGCTGGCCGTTGCTTCGGTCTACGGGTTCTGGCGCCGCTTCGGAAAGATCCTCCATAAGATTCTGCAATCGAAAAAGGACCCGAGCTTCCGCCTTTTCCCCATTGGCAAACGCATCTGGGACTTCTTCTGGGAGGTTCTCTGCCAGGCCAAGGTTGTTCGCGAGCGCCCGCTCGCAGGACTTGCGCATGCCTTTGTCTTTTGGGCCTTCTGCGCATTTGCACTGGTCACTCTGAACCATTGCGCCGTCGTCTTCGGCATTGGCTTTCTCTCGCCCTCAGGCCGGTTTGCCCGGTTCTATTTTTACTTCGCGGCGGCATTCGCCCTCGCATGCGCGGTGAGCATTCTTGGACTTTTCGTCCGCCGCTTCTTCATTCGGCCCAAGTGGCTGGGCGACAAGCTTTCCTACCAGTCCGGCGTCATTGCCGTGCTCATTTTCGTTTTGATGGTCACTTACCTGGCCTCGTTCTTTGTCACCGATTCGAGTTCCGGTTCGCGAATCCTTTGGTGGACTCACACACTCGCCCTGCTCACTTTTTTGCCGCTCATTCCGCACACCAAGCATCTGCACTTGGTTCTCAGTCCGGCCACCGTTTTTCTTTCGCGCGGCGGATTCGGCAAAATCCCTCCGCTCCGGATCGATGCAGAGCAGGGCGATGAAGACTTCGGCCTGGTTGCGGGCACAGACCTCACCCAAATTGTCAGCCTCCAGGCCTACTCCTGCGTCGAGTGCGGGCGCTGCACCGAGCATTGCCCCGCAGCTAATACCGGCAAGCTGCTCAACCCGAAGGAAATTGTCCTCGGCGTCCGCGCTTATCTCAACGACCTTGGCCCGGCCTCTACAGAGCCGCTGCTCGGCCTCTATAACTCGCAGGAGGCCGTCTTCCAGTGCACTACTTGCGGGGCATGCGAATTTCAGTGCCCGGTGGGCATCGAGCATGTGCCGATCATCGTCGGCTTGCGGCGCGGCGCGGTCAATACGGGCGAGTGGCAAGACCGGCACGGAGCAAAACTGTTCCTTGCCTTGGAACGAGGAAGCAATGCGCTGGGACTGAGCCCCGTCGACCGCGACAAGTTCGTTGAGAGGCAAGCACTCCCTATCTTCGACGGAACCCAGGAATATTGTTTGTGGCTCGGTTGCATGGGCGGCTACGACCCCAAGGGCCGCGAAATCGTCGCAGCCTTTGCCCGCGTGATGAATTACCTGGGCACAAGCTACGGCGTGCTGCGCAAGGAGAAATGCACCGGCGACCCGGTTCGCCGCCTGGGCAACGATCTGCTCTTCCAGCAACTGGCCGAGGCCAACCTCGAAGCACTGGCGCAGGACAAGGTACAAAAGATCGTTTCTATCTGTCCGCATTGTGTCCGCACCATCGAGGAAGACTGGAAGGAATACGGCACGCCGCCGGAGATTGAGCACCACAGCGAGTTTCTCGCCCGGCACTTGAGCCGCCTGCCCTCCATCGCGAGCCCAGCCCATCAACCGCCCGCAAGAGAGACTGGCCCTGTAACAGGGCATGACTTTAGTCGTGCCGAAAGAGCCGCAAATAGATCGAGGGCTTTAGCCCCTGAGTCCGGACAATCTGGCCCGGCCGAGCGAGACGAAACGATCGTCTTCCATGATCCTTGCTACCTGGGCCGCTATCGCAACGTCTACGACGAGCCGCGTGCCGTCGCATCGCTGGCCGGCAACCTGATCGAAGCTCCGCGCAACCGCGAGCGCAGCTTTTGTTGCGGGGCAGGCGGCGGCCTCGCGTTCCTCGGCGAAGAGACCGGCGAACGCGTGAGCCACAATCGCGCAAAGGAACTGGTTGCAACCGGCGCGCAGACCATCGCCGCAGCCTGCCCGTTCTGCAATACGATGCTCAGGGACGCTCTCGCAGCCACTGGCGAAGACGCGCCGCAACTGCTTGACATTGCCCAGCTGGCCGCGCGAGGCCTGCCTGCAAAAAGCATGAATGGAGTAGAATAGCGCCATGGCGGACATCGTTACAGGTTTGCGGCAAGTGATCCAGGACCTCGTGGCCCCGGACCTCAAGGCGATCCAGGCCAAGCAGGACGCGACAACGCTACTCATCGATCCATTTCGCGCCGAGATGCGCTCAGAATTTGCTGCGCTCAAAGCGGCCAATCAGACTGAAGTCCTACAGCAGGTTTCTCCTTTGAAGGAACGGCTCAGCGTACTTGAAATTAGACCTGGTAGGAGAGGCCAATCGATGAGAACAGCCTCGAAGAAATTAAAAACGATTCATCTGGCGCGGGCTATCGGCCCTGGCCGTCGATTCATAACGTAGCTTGGTCGGAAATCCTGCTTTCCATCATGAAAATCATCGTCGCCATCAAGCAAGTTCCGGAACGCGATGCTCAGGTTCGCATTGCCCCCTCCGGAAAATGGATTCAAGAATTCGATCTCCAATACGCGCTCAACGAGTCCGACGCCTACGCGCTCGAAGAGGCGCTGCAGCTCAAGGAAAAATCCGGCGCGGCGAGCAGCGAAGTGATTGTCGTCAGCGCCGGGCCGGAGCGCATAGGAACAACCATCCGAGAGGCCCTGGCCAAGGGCGCGGACCGGGCCATTCAAATTGCATGTGACGATCTTGGTGCGCGCGACGCGCTTGGGGTTGCACGCCTGCTGGCCGCAGCCGTCAAGCCGGAGAACCCGGACCTCATTCTCACCGGCTTGCAGTCTGAAGACCTGGGCCTGGGGCAGACCGGCGTCATTGTGGCCGAACTGCTCGGCCTGCCCCACGCAACGCTCATTCTGCACGTAGAGAAGACCGAAAGCGGTGTGACGGTCAAGCGCGAACTCGAAGAAGGCTGGTTCCAGACCATCGAACTGCCCACCCCCGCCGTGCTCACCATTCAATCCGGCGGCAACAAGCTGCGCTACGCCACACTGATGGGCATCAAGCGCGCAAAAAACAAAGAGGTACGCCAACTGACCGCAGCGGAACTCGGCGGCGACTCCGCGCCACTGGTGCTGCTGGAGCATGTCTCGATGCCGCAAAAGAAGAAATCTACTCAGATGCTTTCCGGAACCGCGCAAGAGGCCGCGGCGGCGCTGGTTGAAAAGCTGAAATTCGAGGCGCGTGTCCTATGAGCGGCGTTCTGGTTGTCGTGGAACAGCGAGCGGGCCGCATTGCCCGCATTGGTTGGGAAGCTGCCGCCGCCGCGCAGCATCTTGGCGTGCAATTGGGTGCGCCGCTAAGCGCAGCCATCGTCGGCGCAGACACAGAATCCCTGGCTTCCGAAATCGCGGCCAGGACGCTCGAAAAAGTGACGCGCGTCGAGCACCCGTTGCTCGCTCAATACACGGCCGACGGCTTCATCATCGCTTTGCAGCAACTCATCCAAGCCGAGCAGCCCGGCTACGTCGTTTTCCCGCACTCCTACCAGGTTCGCGACTATGCGCCGGCCCTGGCTGCCCGCTTCGGTCAAGTGCTCATCGGCGATGTGGTCGCCATTAGCGCCGCTGAGGGCGTAGCAGGCCCTATCTTCACGCGGCAACTGCTCCAGGGCCGGCTAAATGGCGATTATCGGCACTCCGGCAGCGGTCCCTGCTTCGTCTCCGTGCAGGCGGGAGCCTTCCGCGCGGAAGCGCTAAGCCAAGCCGTGGCTAGTGCTCCCATCACAACCTCTACGCCGGCCATTGAACCGGCCCAGATTCGCACCAGACCAAGCGAACCCTTCCGCGCCGGGTCCCAGACCGTCGATCTCGGATCGGCGCAACTGATCGTCAGCGTAGGCCGAGGAATCAAGGACGCCGACAATATTCCCATCGTCCAGGAACTGGCTACGGCTCTGGGCGCGGAGCTGGCTGCCTCGCGTCCCATTTGCGATAACGGATGGCTGCCAATGGAACGCCAGGTGGGCAGCTCCGGGCAGACCGTCTCGCCCAAGCTCTATCTTGCAATTGGAATCTCTGGAGCCATTCAGCACCTGGTCGGCATGAAGGGCTCGCAGTGCGTGGTCGCCATTAACAAGGACCCCGACGCGCCTATCTTTGAGATTGCCGACTACGGCATCGCGGGCGATCTGTTTGAGGTAGTTCCGGCGCTGACCGCAGCGGTGAAAGCGGCAAAGCAGTAAGCTTCTTGGTTCAAATCGATTGCATCACCACGGCTTCACGCGATATGTTTCCATGTTGACCAGGCAATGCCGCGTCAACGGGGGCAATCTCGATGCTTCTTCCGGAGACCTATCTAGCCGCACTGTCTCTTATGGTCCTGAGCATGTTGTGTTGGGGATCGTGGGCCAACACTCTCAAGCTGTGCCCAGGCTATCGATTCCAGCTCTACTACTGGGATTACGCCCTCGGCCTGATGGGAGCCGCGATCTTCTGGGGACTTACCGCCGGCAGCCACGGCCACACCGGCACTCAATTCATGAGCGATGCGGCGCAAGCTCCTCTCAACAGCATCATTCTGGCCGCTGTCGGAGGCGCGGTCTTCAACGTGGCCAACCTGCTGCTGGTGGCCGCAATCGATGTGGCTGGAATGGCTGTGGCATTCCCGGTCGGGATTGGCCTGGCGCTCATCGTCGGCGCTGTCTCAAACTACTTCGTTCGCCCCGTTGGCAATCCTCTGCTGCTGTTTGGCGGAGTGGCGCTGGTAATGGTGGCCATCGTGCTCGACGCGGCGGCCTATCGCAGCCGGGAAGCTAAGGCAACCACCACGCGAGGCATTGTTCTCAGCCTGGTAGCGGGCGTGCTCATGGGCTGCTTTTATCCGTTCGTCGCGCGCGCCATGACCGGCAGGCCGCTGCATCCCGCTCCCGGCCCTTACGCAGTTGCCTATTTCTTTTCGCTCGGCGTTCTCATTTCCACCGTGCCGGCAAACCTGCTGCTGATGTGGAAGCCTCTGGACGGCAAGCCGCCCGTGGATCGGAAAGGCTATGCCGCCGCCCCGCTGAGCTGGCACCTGGCAGGCATTCTGGGCGGAGCCATCTGGTGTACCGGCGGAGTGGCCAACTTTGTCGCTTCCGGAGCCCATCTGGTCGGCCCGGCTGTGTCTTACTCCATAGGACAGGGCGCAACCATGATCTCGGCATCCTGGGGCGTTTTTGTCTGGCGCGAGTTTGCCAATGCGCCGAGTTCTGCCAAGCGCTTCCTGCTTTTTATGTTTATCTTCTTCCTGCTGGGACTGACCGCCG
>CAZSVJ010000119.1:0-10324 GCA_964610185.1 uncultured Occallatibacter sp.
CTCAGGGGCTAAAGCCCGCTTTCCTTCTGTTGCAGTTGCATTTGCGGCACGGCTAAAGCCGTGCCCTTTCAAAACATCCAGTCATTGAGCCCTTTCAAGATTTCGACTGCGCTCACGACAGGCAATTTGAGTCGTGCCCTTCCAAAACTTCGACGTATTCAGAAGTTCCCTATGTGCCGAGTTCGTGGCGGATGGCGTCGGCGATGGCGTTGGCGTGATGGCGCATGGAGGCTTCGGATTCGGCTTCGATCATGACACGCGCCAGGGCTTCAGTTCCTGAGTAGCGAATGACGACGCGGCCGGAGTCCTTCAACTCCTCTTCGGCGGCGCGAATGGCTGCGGCTACGGCGGGGATGGATTCCAGCGGCTTCTTTTCGCGGACTTTGACGTTGACGATGATTTGCGGAAAGACTTTCAGGTCGGTGGTCAGCTCTCCAATGGTTCTGCCGGTGCGGGCAATCAAGTCGAGGACAACCAGGGCTGTGAGAAGGCCATCGCCGGTGGTGGCCAGATGAGGCAGAAGAATGTGGCCGGATTGCTCGCCGCCGAGTGCGGCGTTGTTCTGCAACATCTGCTCAAGAACGTAACGATCGCCGACTGGCGCGCGCAACATACGAATGCCTGAGCGGCGCAGCGCCGCTTCGAGACCCATGTTTGACATGGTTGTGGCGACGACTAAGTCTCCAGTGAGAAGGCCGCGGGCTTTGAGGTCGCGCGCGGCCATGAGCAGGATCGCGTCGCCGTTGATGACGTTGTTATGAGCGCCGGCGAGCATGCAGCGGTCGGCATCGCCGTCGAAGGTTAGGCCGAGGTCGGCGCCGCGAGTTTTCACTTCCGCGGCGACAAAAGCGGGATGAAGCGCGCCGCAGTCTTCATTAATGTTGTGTCCGTTGGGCGCGGTGTTGAGGAGGGTGACGTCGGCGTCTAAATGCGCGTTGAGGCGGCTGAACAGCTCGGGGGCAATGGCAGCGGCGGCTCCGTTGGCGCAGTCGACGACAATGCGCAGGCCCGCAATGGAGAGGCCGGGGACGGAGTCGATGAGGAACTGAACGTATTCTGATTGGAAGGCGGGGTTGTCTTTGAGAGGTGGCAGAGAAGCGGGATCGGGCGCGGTTGTTTTGGAGGCCTGATGGAGAATTTCTTCTTCCATCGCTAATTCAAGAGCGTCCGCAAGCTTGAACCCGTCAGCGCCGAAGAGCTTGATGCCGTTGTCTTGCCAGGGATTATGGGACGCGGAGAGAACGACGCCCGCATCAAATCCATTGGCGCGCGCGAGGAAGGCAACGGCCGGAGTGGTTACGACACCGGCGCTTTCAACGCGCACGTTGGCCTGGCGCAGTCCGGCGGCGAGCGTGGCGGCGATCCACGGGCCGGACGCGCGCGTGTCGCGGCCCAGCAGGACCTTTGGCTTTGCTACTGTTTTGCGCAGCGAGTGGCCGAGAGCGAGACCGACGGCAAAAACGGTGGTCGGATCGAGGGGTGCTTCGCCGGCAACGGCGCGAATGCCGTCGGTGCCGAAGAGCTTGCGTTGGTTTGGTGCGCTCATAGGTTCGATTCTTGATTCAGACTTGATTCTTCTTCGATTTTATTGTGCGCGGGCGGCGTTTGGTGGGCGACTCGCTCTCAACGCGACTGATGAAGGAGCCGTCGGCGAGTCGCGTCGTAAGCAGGTCGCCGCTGCTAAGTTGTGCGGTGGAACGGATCAGCGAGCCAGCAGCGTCGAGAACAAGTGCATAACCGCGATCGAGGACGGCCAGCGGAGAGAGCGAGTGGAGGCGCGCGTCGAGAGCGCTGAGAGTTGAATGAGAGGTGTGAAGAAGCCGCTCCATTGAATGGCGGAGGTGGGTGCGGCAAGCCAGGAGCTGTTCGCGGGCCTGGGCAAGGGCCTGGCGAGGATCGTGGCGAAGAACAGCGGCGAAAAGGTCGGCGGCGTGACGCTGGCGCTGACGGAGTTGGCCGCCGATGGCAGCTTCCGCGCGAAAGACAAGGTCGTCGAGGCGCTGGGCCTGGCGGTGAATCAGGGTTGAAACGCGAGACTCGGCGCGCTCCGCCGCGGCTAAGCGGGTAAGGCGCTGGCGGGCTTGAAGGAGCTGAAAGCGAACTGCGCGGTCGAGACGGTGGCACTGGTTAACGAGATACTCGTCGATGTTGTGATGGGCTTCGGTGATGAGCTCGGCGGCGGCAGAGGGAGTGGGTGCGCGCAGGTCGGCGGCGAAGTCGGCTATGGTGAAGTCGGTTTCATGGCCGATGGCGGAGACAATAGGGAGGCGCGAGGCGGCGATGGCGCGGGCCACGCGTTCGCTGTTGAAGGCGGCCAAGTCTTCAAGCGATCCGCCGCCGCGGGCAAGGACGATGACATCCACGAGTCCGGAAGCGTTGAGCTCGCCGATGGCGGATTCGATCTCCGCTGGCGCCGATTCGCCCTGCACGGAAACGGGAAAGACCAGCACGTTGAGCCCGGAGTGGCGTCGGGCAACGATGTTGAGAAAGTCGCGAATGACGGCTCCAGTGGGTGAAGTGACGATGCCGACAGTGCGGGGATAACTGGGCATTGGAATTTTCCGATTGGCGTCGAATAGGCCCTCGGCTTTGAGGCGCTCCTTGAGTTGCTCAAAAGCAAGCTGCAGCGAACCTGCTCCGACCGGCTCCATAGTTTCGGCTACAAGTTGCATCTGGCCGCGCTGCTCGTAGACGCTGACGCGGCCACGCACAAGTACATGCAGGCCGTCTTCAGGGCGAAAGCGCAGGAGCATCGCCTGGCGGCGAAATAGAACGATGGGTAGCTGCGCGTCCGCGTCCTTCAGCGTGAAGTAAACGTGGCCGGATGGTGCCGGCCTGAGGTTGGAAATTTCGCCCTCGACCCAGACATCGCCATACTGCTGCTCGACCAGTTCACGAACTTGCGCGACCAACTGGCGTACGGGCCAGATGCGGCGCGTGGATCGCGGCTCGTCAAACGTCAAGTCAAGCTGCGGCGCGAGTTTGTTCTCACGAGGCATTTCTTTTGAAAGTGTAATTGCCGCGGCTGGCAAGGCAGTTGTCCGGTTTCGGACAACGATTCACGAATCCGCACAGAAGGGAATTTGATCGGAGTCGTTCAGCCGACGCATTTCCTCGCAAAATGAAGCACTTGCAACTGGGAGCATTTGGCAGGGAACTTGCTTCACTTAGGCAATCCCGACTTCTCCGCGGAGGCTTGCATGGGGACCTTGTTTCAGGATCTTCGATTTGCGTTTCGTCAGCTCAGGAAGGCGCCGAGCTTTGCAGTGACCGCGGTGCTGACGCTGGCTCTTGGAATTGGCGCGAATACTGCCATTTTCAGCCTGGTGAACTCGCTGCTGCTCAAGCCGCTTCCGGTGGCAAATCCAAGTCAACTCGCAGAGCTTGGCCAGCGCCAGAATCATGGCCCGTTGTTCCCACAATTCTCCTGGCCGGAGTTCAAGCAGATCCGCGAGCAGAGCCGAGGCTCGTTCAGCGATGTCTTTGTTCATGCATTGGGTCTGGATGGTTTTGCAACAGAGGGGCAGCAACCGCAGCGCATCCTGACTTCCTATGTGAGCGGCAACTTCTTCGATGGCCTGGGACTGAAGCCGGCAGTCGGGCGTCTCCTGTTGCCCAGCGAAGGGGAAGTTCTTGGACGCGACACGGTTACTGTTCTTAGCTACGACTTCTGGAAGGAGAGATTCAACGGCGATCCGAATGTGGTGGGCCGGCAGGCGACCATCAACGGACACCCATTTACTATCGTCGGCGTTGCGCCCAAGGGCTTTGTTGGAGTGCAGAGCTTTGTGAATACTTCGGCGTATATGCCGCTGTCCGCGCTCGTCCTGGAAGGCACCCCAGCGGACCAGCTGAATAACTGGCAGAGCCGGGGGTTTACCGTCTATGCGCGCTTGCGTCCCGAAGTCAGTTTCAAGCAGGCGACCGCCGGACTCAGTGTCGTTGCCCAGGACATGAATCGCCAGCACCCGGATACGGAAAAGAAAATTGAGATTCAAGCCCTCCCCGAGCCCACTCTCCGCATCGCTACCGGCGATCCGAACACAATGTCGATCATGGCCGCGCTGTTTTTATCGCTCGCCGCCATGGTGCTCTTGCTGGCCTGCGTCAATGTCGCCAACCTGGTGCTGGTGCGCGCTACAGTGCGCGAGCGCGAAATGGCCATCCGTACAGCGCTGGGAGCGCAGCGTTCCCGCCTTATTCTTCAAATGCTCACAGAGAGCGTCACGCTGGCTCTGATGGGCGGAGCGATGGGGGTGATTCTGGGCATGTGGGCCAGCTCCCTGCTCAGTCACATCAACCCGCACGCCGATCTTCCCGTCAATTTGGCTTTCGCTTTCGATTGGCGCATCTTCGTTTATTCGTTTGCCATTGCCATGCTGGCCGGGATCGTTGTTGGACTGGTGCCGGCGATGCGCATTGCAAAGTCGAATGTGAATACGGTTCTGCATGAAGGCAGCCGCGGCATTACCGCGGGCCGCCATTGGTTGCGCGATAGCCTGGTTGCCATGCAGATCGCCGGTTCGCTGGTTCTGCTGGTTGTAACCGGCCTGTTTGTGCGCAGTCTTTCGGCCATGCAGACCATGGACTTCGGGTTCAAGCCCGATCATGTGCTGAATCTTGCCGTCGATGCGAACGAGATCGGGATGAACGATGCGCAAACACGCGACTTCGCCGGCAACGTGCTCGCGCGTCTTCATCAAATGCCAGGGGTAGATTCGGTGAGCCACGCGGGCGCCGTTCCATTGGGATATTTCGGCAGTGGAGATTCGTTAATCGTCGATGGCGCCGCGAATGAAACCGACCCCTCGGCATTTGGCGCGGCCATCAATGTCGTCTCGCCTGAATACCTCAAGGTCATGGGCATCGATCTTCTGCGCGGACGCGCCTTCACGGATTCAGACGACGCGCACGGCAGAGACGTGGCAGTGATCAGCGAGAGCACGGCCAAAAAGTACTGGCCCAATCAAGATCCCATCGGTCATACATTCCGCCTGGCAAGGGAGAAAGATCGCAAGCTCGCGGTGGTTGGAATTACTCGCGACGCGGAGTTTCAAATCTTCGGCGGCGGCAAGAAGCTGCCCTACCTTTTCCTTCCGTATGCGCAGCACGTTGCGGGCAACAGCCTGATGGTTTTTCAGTTAAGAACGGAAGGCGATCCTCTTGCTTTTGCATCGACTGCAGTGAAGACAATTCACGAGCTTGCGCCTCAGCTTCCCGTGTTTCAAGTGCAAACCATGCACCAGGCACTCTATACGCTCAATGGACTTCTGCTGTTTCAAATCGGGGCCACGCTGGCGGCAATCATGGGCGGCCTGGGATTAACGCTGGCGGTGATTGGCCTTTACGGCGTGATCTCGTACGCAGTCAGCAGACGCATGCATGAGATCGGCCTGCGGATGGCACTTGGAGCCAGCCGTGGCACGGTATTCAGAATGATCTACCGACAATCTGTCCTTATTGTCGCAGTCGGCATTGGGGTGGGTTTGGGGCTGGCATTCTTGGTTGCGCAAGCCGCGGGCAGCTTCGTCGTAGTGAGCGTTCGAGACCCGGCAACATACGCAGTTGTGGCTATCGTTCTGTCGCTCGCTGCGTTGGGCTCCTGCTATCTGCCGGCGCGGCGAGCCATGGCCGTTGAACCGATGGTGGCCTTGCGCGAGGACTGAGTTGCCTCCACGCGGTTTCGTCGGAAAGGCGTCTCCGGAAAGGCCCAGAATTGCGGTGGACAATTATGAGATTTCCATGTGAGCAAGGCGGCCAGAACATTACTTAAGTTGGGAAAATCCCCCGGTTTTTGCTCCAAAGTTATACACTCCGGTGCTACTCTACTCCTGAAAACTTCAATGTTGCCATCAGGGCTGCTCTTCCCTCCAAAAGCTCTCTGGGCGCCCCATGACAACGCGTTTCAAAAGAGATTTACCCAGTCACAGGAGAAGCCATGGTGCGGAAAATTGGCCTGTTTTTGATTGCAGTTTTTGCCACGCTGTCGATCGCAACCCTGAATTCCCAGGCGCAAACGGTGTTGACCAGGCACGTGCATGACGCGGTACTGAACGGTAAGGCGCAGTTCATCGGGCCGCTGTCGTCGAGCCAGCCGGTCAGCCTGGACATTGTTCTGCCGCTTCGCAACCAGGCTGGCCTCGATTCTTTGCTGCAGCGGCTCTACGATCCCACCAGCGCCTCCTACCGGCAATTCCTGACTGTGGCGGAGTTCACCGAGCAGTTCGGTCCAACCCAGCAGGACTACGATTCCGTGGTCAATTGGGCACTGGCGAACGGCCTCACGGTCAGTGGCAGCGCGCCCAATCGCTTGAACGTGCATGTAACCGGGACGGTCGAGAACATTCAGAGCGCCCTCCACGTGAAGATGAACAGCTATCAGCATCCCACTGAAAATCGCGCATTCTTTTCCGCCGACCGCGAGCCCACGGTGGATTTGCCCATCTCGCTCTGGCATGTCGCGGGACTTGAAAACTATTCCATCCCGCATCCCGCCGGCCTGAGCAGGAATGCAAACGCCAATGTGCAACCCCGCGCTACGACCGGCTCTGGACCTTCGGCTTCGTTCCTGGGCAGCGACATGCGGGCGGCCTACTACGGCGGTACGCTTACCGGCGCCGGCCAGTCGCTTGGTTTGCTCGAGTATTACGGTACAGATCTCGCCGACGTGACCACGTACTTCACGAATGCAAAGCAGACCAACAATGTTCCCATCACGCTACTCTCGACGGATGGAACCAGCACAAGTTGTGTTGACTCGACAGCCGGCGGCAACTGCGACGACACCGAACAGACGCTGGACATAACCCAGGCCATCGGAATGGCGCCGGGGCTATCCAGCCTGGTGGTATATGTAGGCTCATCGGATGCGGCCATCTTCAACGCGATGGCCACGCACAGCCCCCTGGCCTCGCAATTGAGCTCTTCGTGGACCTGGTACCCGGCCGATCCTAACACCGACAACCCCTACTTTAAAGAGTTTGCCGCGCAGGGACAGAACCTGTTTCAGGCGGCCGGCGACAGTGGCAAGTGGACTACCTCAGGCTCGGCTTCGGAGATCTTCCCAGCGGACGATGTCTATGTGACCGCTGTAGGCGGCACAGACCTCAACACCAGCGGCGCGGGCGGCGCATGGAGTTCCGAGACCGCATGGTCCGACAGCGGCGGCGGCATCTCGCCCCACAACTACGCAATTCCGTCATGGCAGACGGCCGCGGCTGCGGGTTGCGCCAGTTGCTCCAAGACCTATCGCAACGGCCCGGATGTTTCGGCCAACGCGAATTTCACATTCTACGTCTGCGCCGACCAGACTGCTTGCACGGCCAACGAATACGGTGGAACCAGTTTTGCGGCGCCCATGTGGGCCGGGTATCTGGCCCTGGTCAACCAGCAGGCAGCCATCAATGGCGCCACCAAAGGGGTCGGATTCATCAACCCCTCGCTCTATACGATTGGACTGGGGTCGGGCTATCACAGCGACTTTCACGACATAATCAGCGGCAGCAACGGCTATTCGGCCACGACCGGCTATGACCTTGCCACCGGCTGGGGAAGCCCGAACGGAAGCGGCCTAATCACGGCGCTGGCCGGATCATCGTCGCCGGCTCCGTCGTTCAGCCTGTCGGCATCGCCCACTTCAGTCTCCGTGGTCCAGGGTAGCAAAGGGACTTCGTCCATTACATCCGTTGTTTCCAATGGCTTCAATGCAGCCGTCACGCTCAGCGCATCCGGCGCTCCGTCCGGCATCACCGTCGGCTTTAGTTCCAATCCTGTCGCGGCGCCCGGCTCCGGTTCGTCGACTGTTACGTTCACCGTGGCCTCGACCACCGCGACGGGCACCTATCCCATCACCATTACCGGCTCGGGCGGCGGATTGACGGAAACAACCACCGTCTCGCTAACGATCACTGCGGCAGCAACTCCTGCCTTCACCATCTCCGCTTCGCCGTCGTCAGTCTCCGTGGTGGCCGGCAGCAGTGGAACTTCCACGATCGCAACCAGTGTCTCGGGCGGGTTTGCCTCGGCAATCGGATTGACCACGAGCGGCCAGCCGTCAGGCGTGACGGTCAGCTTCAGCCCGTCATCGATTGCGTCGCCGGGTTCCGGAACTTCTACGGCAACCTTCAACGTCGGGTCTTCCGCCGCAGCCGGCACATACACGATTACGGTAACGGGAACCGGCGGCGGGATCACGCACACCGCGACCGTATCGCTCACCGTGACCAAGCCCGCGGCTGGCGCCTTCACCATCTCCGTCTCGCCCGCGGCAGGTTACCTCTTCCAGGGCCAGAGCGGATACGTCACAGTGACCACCGCGGTCTCAGGCGGATTTAACTCGGCGATTTCCCTTTCGGCAACGGGCTTGCCCTCAGGCGTGACCGGGAGCTTCAGTCCCAGCTCAATCAATGCGCCGGGTTCCGGAACGTCGAATTTTACCCTTACTGTTTCCGGAACCGCCAAGAACGGCACTTATCCAATCACGATCACGGGCACGGGTGGAGGCGTCACGCATACAACGGTCTTCACGTTCTATGTCTATTAGCAGTCTGAGGCGGGATCTCTGGCGCTCCCTCGGAACAGAACAACAAAAAGGCCCAGACCGCTCAGTCCGGGCCTTTTGTCTTGGGACTGCGCGGCCTTACTTGCGGCTTGCGACAATGGTCCGCAACTGGCCGGCGATTGCAGCGAGGTGCGCGGCGTAGGAGCGGTCCGGACCGCCTTCGCGCGAATACATGATCTCCAGTTCCCGGGCCAGGGCCGTGCCCTCAGTCAGGCCGAAAGTTCCCAGCACCCCGGCTAGATTGTGGGCAGCCGCGTTGGCTGCCTTCTGATCT
This sequence comes from uncultured Occallatibacter sp., assembly GCA_964610185.1. Lineage (GTDB taxonomy): Bacteria > Acidobacteriota > Terriglobia > Terriglobales > Acidobacteriaceae > Telmatobacter. The sequence continues at coordinate 8,835 of CAZSVJ010000119.1, forward strand.
GTAAGCTGGCCAGCTGAAAAAGCCACTGCAGCAGCCTCCAAAATGCTGACCCGCTCCTGCAACTGCGGCAGAAATTTTATCCACATGCGATCGAGGGCCTGGTTGAGAGCGTCCTGTTCGGCCGGATCCACGATTGAACTTCCCCTTAGCGTCTTTCTCGCATCCCACCCCGCTCAAAGAGCGCAAAGAACGGGACTCCGGAATTCCAGCAGTACAGCGACCTAATTATTTCCAACCCAACGCGGCGGAGATCTGCTTGGAAAGCATCATGGGGTCGAAGGGTTTAAAGAGGACGGCCTCTACGCCGAGGTCGGCAAAGCGCCGCTGATCGGAGGCTTGCACCTTGGCAGTGAGCAGCAGCACGGGAATTTTGGCCGTGACCGGGTTCTTGCGCAGTTCGCGCAGCGTCGTGGGACCATCCATTCCCGGCATCATCACGTCGAGAAGAATGGCGTCGGGAGGATGTTCGACGGCGCGGGCAAGGCCTTGCGCGCCGGAACTGGCAACAACAACTTCCCATCCGGCCACGGTCTCAAGGCTCAGCGCGGCCACATCGCGTATGTCCTCTTCGTCGTCGATGATCAAAATGCGGTGGGACATGCGTAACAGCCTCGCGGAGCAAGCGTTCAGAGATCAGAAATCAGGGATTTGAAGCCAGCACGTTCAATGAGTCTTACATGTTCATTCTGAAACGTTCGAGCGCGTCTGTCGATGGCCGCAAGGGAAGACTCGGCTGGGCAGGGAACTCTTTGAGCAACAGACGCAATCTGGGCAGGCGCTATCGTGTCGCGGAGTTCTATTCCGGCTGAAAGTAGGCCTTGGTCAGGCAACGGGTGGGGACGCGGGCGAATTTGCGGAGACCGGGTGCCGGGAAGGCGCGTCGGCATCGGCCAACAGAGTGTCAACGGCAGGCTCATCGCCTGAGGCGCCGGCGGCCTCGACGGGGGCCGGCATGTAGGGCAGGAAGACACGGAAGGTGGTTCCGCGGACGGGATTGCGTTCCGCCCAGATGCGCCCGGAGTGTTGCATGACGATGGTTCTGCAGATGGCCAGGCCCAGTCCGCTGCCGCCTTTCTGGCGGGAGTCCGCGGCGTCAACCTGCTGGAAGCGGCCGAAGACGGCCTCCAGCTTATCTTCGGGAATGCCCCGGCCCTGATCGATTACCGACAGCGTAACGCCGCTTGTTCCAGGCCTCAGCATCACGGAAATGGTCGAGCTTGGCGGAGAGAACTTGACGGCGTTGGAGAGCAGGTTGGTTAGTACCTGCAGCAGGCGATCCGGGTCGGCGGCGATCTCAACCTTGGTGGTGTCGTGGATCAGCTGTACGCCGGCCGCCTCGGCCACCGGGGCCATGCCATCGATGGCCGTGTGAACGATCTCCGCCAACTTGACGGGTCGGAAAGCGAGAGGCTCGCGGCCGCTCTGGATACGCTCCAGGTCGAGGATGTCGTTGATGAGCCTTACCAGGCGGTCGGAGTTGGTGCTGGCAA
>CAZSVJ010000120.1:0-10319 GCA_964610185.1 uncultured Occallatibacter sp.
GCTGGCCGTGGCCGATCGTTACGGCTGGACGCGTTACGTGGCGCACCAGGTCTATTACTCGCTGATTGGCCGCGAGTATGAATGGGAACTGATGCCGCTCGGCCTCGACCAGAAAGTCGGCGCGCTGGTGTGGAGTCCGCTGGGATGGGGCCGATTGACGGGAAAGGTACGCCGGGGCCAGCCCATGCCCGAGGTGAGCCGGCTGCACAAGACAGCCGCGTTCGGGCCGCAGGTGACGGATGAGCATCTTTTCGCAGTCGTCGATGCTTTGGACAAAGTTGCCGCCGAGACGGGCAAGACCGTTCCGCAGGTGGCGCTTAATTGGCTGTTGCAGCGGCCCACGGTTTCGTCATTGATTGTGGGCGCGCGAAATGAAGATCAGCTACGGCAGAATCTGGGAGCAGTGGGGTGGAGCTTGACCGCCGAGCAAGTTACCGCTCTGGATAGCGCCAGCGAACAGGCGCCGATTTATCCTTATTGGCACCAGCAACAGTTTCCCGAGCGGAATCCGCCGCCGGTGCCGCGCTACAGCGACAAGATCGGAACCAACCCAACGGATTGAGCAAACGCAAGCGGCCGCCGCGTCATTCTTCCAATTCCCTATGGTGTTTGCGGTAGACGTAGCGGCCGACAAGCCAGCCGACGGCGCTGCCGACCAGCACATCGGAGGGGAAATGCTGACGCGCAAGAACGCGGGTCATGCTAAGGCCGGTGGCAAGGCCGTAGGCCGCGATGTCGGTCATGAGCCCGGGGTATTCAGAGGCAATGACGGCGGCAGACGACCAGGCAACGATGCTGTGAGTTGAAGGGAACGAAGAGTCAAGGCCCACGCTGGTTTGGAAGAACTTTCCTTTAGCGCCGTCGAGGGTGGGGCGCTCGCGCATTGTTGCGGCCTTTAGAACCTCATCGACAACCAGGCTGTCGACCATGGCTTCGCCCGCCAGAATTCCGGTTTCAGTGGCGTGAGCGTCATGGTGGATGCTGCCCAGGCCGTAAACGATGACGGGAGCGGCGACGAATCCACCAAGCAGGCCTTCGGAGGCAAGGCTGGCATCGTGGTTGAGGGATGGGTTATCGATCTTGGACGAGGACATGACCTGGTGATCGGCAGTAATGGCGACTGTTGTGGCCAAACCGAGCGGGACAAGGTAAGCGAGGTCGTGGTCGCGAATGCGCACGGGGCTGGTCCAGATCGCAGCCTGATCTCTGAGAATGTTGATGGGTGTGCTGCGCAGGGTTACGCTATCTTTTTCGCCCGCCTGGGCAGCGTTGCCGGATTGGGGCAGAGGCGCATCGGGCAAGCAGGCGGAACTTGCATCTGCGAGCGGGTTGGGCCCGGCGGTCGTTTGGCCTCGGGCCAGAGCGCAAAGGGCCAGCGCCAGAGTGGGAAAGAGGAGAATGCGAGCGCGAAGCCGTCGCAGAGGCGATAGGCCAAAAGCATGGAGCAAACGACGATCCGGCATGAACGATCTCCCCCTTCCCAGCTTACCGCGCGTCGGATGCACATGAACAGGCCGGAGCGTGTTTTGAAGATCCGTGCTGCCTTAGCTGCGCGGCTCTTTCAAGTAAATCTCTGTGTAGTCCAGATAGTTCTGGGCATATTCGAGAATCAGCGCGCGGTCGCCGTCGGAGAGCTGGCGGCGGAGTTTTGCGGGAACGCCTGCCCAGAGGGTTTTGGGCGGAACGACGGTATGCTCCGGCAGAACGGCGCCGGCCGCAATGATGGAGCCCTCGCCGATGCGGCAGTCGTTGAGGATGGTGACTCCCATGCCGATGAGTACAGCGTCCTCGACGATGCAGCCGTGAACGGTGGCATTGTGGCCGATGGTCACCCAGTCGCCGACGATGACGGAGTAAAGATTGCGCTGGCCGTGGAGGACGGCGCAATCCTGGACGTTGGAGTTGGCGCCCACGCGGATGGAGTGGACGTCGCCGCGCAGAACGGCATTCATCCAGACCGAGGAATGTTCGCCCAGGGTGACGTCGCCGATGAGCTGGGCGGAGAGATCGACGTAGCAACTGGCGGGGATCTGGGGCAAGCGGCCCTGGTAGCTGCGGATCATGTTTTCGAAGGCCCTCCAGGGAAAAGTCTAGAGCATTGCCTTGATTCGCAGGAAATCGAAATGCCGAAGGGCTGAAATGTGCATGGAATCAAAGGAAAATACCAAGGAAATGTGATGCCGGTTGACCGCGACTGCAACATTGCCGGTATCATAGAAGAAGCCCCATGGCAGGTTTGGAGGTGGGATTCTTTGGCAGAGGTTCGTGTTCAAGAAGGCGAGCCGCTCGAAAATGCTCTTCGCCGGTTTAAGCGGAAGGTACAGCAGGAGGACATCATCAAGGAAGTCAAGCGTCACTCCTACTACCTGAAGCCGGGCGAGAAGAAGCGCGTCAAGGCAGCATTGGCGCGCAAGCGGAATCGCAAGAAGGCTCGCAAAGAGGCAGACTGATCCAAATCCATTGGTGGCACACGCCGCCTGGCGCCTTCCACCCAAACTGGGTGGGAGGCGCCGGATAGTCCAAACAGGCTAGGTGCGACCGGCTCCTATTGATTACTTTGGTATTATCGTTCTAGTTTGTGTTGCAGACTTGCTCAAGCTTGCCAGTTCGCCGAGCAGGCACATGAATTGCCGCTGAACTTGTCGCGGCCCGGGCCCTAGTTGTCGATAAAGAAAGAAAACAGGGAAACCGGGCGGGCGGGCTTTTCTCAGGTCATGGCCGATTTCAAGGCGTTTCCCTGTTTTGGGGAATCCGGTCATGGAGTTTGTCGACAGAGTCTTGAAGTGCAATGACTGCGGCGCCGAGTTCATCTTTACGGCCGGCGAACAGTTGTTTTTCCACGACAAGCAGTTCACCAACGACCCAAAGCACTGTAAGCAGTGCAAGGCGAAGCGCGCCCGCGGAGGCTCCAAGGTTCGCTCGGAGACCCGGACGACCTGTTCGAATTGTGGAGCGGAGACGACTGTTCCGTTCAAGCCAACACAGGGTAGGCCGGTGCTGTGCCGGTCCTGCTTCCAGAAGCAGCAGGAGAAGCCCAAGTAGGCTACGGTATCTACACCAAAGCTTGGCTGAGGAGCAAGTCTCCCTTAAATCCAGACGGAAATCCTGCCACGCGGACAAGCGTAGCAAGTTGCGCCCAATGGCGCTGGCTGTGAAAGAGCGCATGCGCGCCAACCTTGCGCCGGGAAACGGTTCGCGCCTCCTGCCCCAGCAAATCGATGATGAAAGGCTCGTCCCAGCTCTCGGCGGGCGCGGCGAGGAGACTGCGGAAGATCTCGACAGACCTTAGATGGAGATCGAAGAGCGCCTCCAGCGGGCCTGTAGGCGTCTCTTCCTTGGCCAGAACGGGCAGGCCGGCGAGGCGTTGCGACCAGCGCAGTTCCACCCCCCAGATGTGCCTGACAAACTCCTGAACATTGGCCGTGCCGCCGATGTCACATGGCAGTTCCAGCAACGCGGCATTGGCTTTCAGGTGCGTGTTCCAGAAGCTCGAGGACTCCTGGCTCCAGCCCAGCAGCTCTTCCAGCGCGATTCCAACGCTCATGACTTCCTCCCGAGGGCGCGATGTCCAATATCGCGTCGAAAGTAGATGCCCTCAAAATGAATCTCAGCCATAGCCTGATAAGCGCGGGCCAAAGCTTCTTCAAGCGAGGGCGCGGCAGCGGCCACGCCCAGCACACGGCCTCCGGCAGTGACAAGTTGGCCACCGAGGCGCGCGGAGCCTGAGTGCGCGGAGCCTGAATGCGCGGAGCCCGAATGAAAGACCTGCACACCGGGAACCTGGCCGGCTGAGCTGAGACCGGAAATGGGAAAGCCCGTCTCGTAGCTGCCCGGATAGCCCGCGGAGCTGGCCACGACACAGGCTGATGCGCCTGGAGTCCAGCGCAGTTCGGTTTCGGCAAGGCGGCCGTCAATCGCGGCTTCGAGGGCATCTACAAGGTCGCTCTCCAACCGAAGTAGAATGGCCTGCGTCTCGGGATCGCCGAAGCGCGCGTTGAATTCGAGAACCTGCGGCCCGCGCGCGGTCATCATCAGGCCAATGTAGAGCACGCCGACGAATGGCGTATCCTCCTCGGCCATTCCTCGCACCGTTGGCTCGGCGATGTGGTGAAGAATCCACTCCCGCATGCCTGCGTCAAGCAGCGTATCGGTGGAGTAGACTCCCATACCCCCAGTGTTTGGGCCCGTGTCGCCTTCGCCGATGCATTTGTGGTCCTGCGCGGGCGCGAGCGGAGCCACATGCTTGCCGTCCGAGAGGCAGAGAAAGCTGACTTCGTCTCCTTCGAGAAACTCTTCGAGAACCACCTGCTGCGACGCCTCGCCGAGCAGCTTGCCGCTGAACAGGCTGTGCGCGGCCTCGAGAGCGGTCTGGCGCGACGGGCAAATAATGACGCCCTTGCCGGCGGCCAGTCCATCGGCCTTGACCACGACGGGCGGGCGGAAGATGTCGACCGCCTTCTCCAACTCGGCGGCCGTAGTGCAGACGGCGTAGTTGGCAGTTGGGATGTTGTGGCGCTGCAGAAAGCGCTTGGCGAAACCCTTGCTTGTTTCAAGCATGGCCGCTGCCCGCGTGGGGCCAAAAACGCGCAGCCCGCGCCGCTGCAGCTCATCCACAATGCCTAGCGACAACGGCAGTTCAGGCCCAACGATGGTCAGCCCGGGCCGTTCGGCCTCTGCAACGCGGACCATCGCGTCCAGGTTCTTGAGATCGACTGGGATGCAGCGGGCAATCTGGGCAATGCCGCCATTGCCAGGAGCGCAAACCACCTCGGTGACCCGATTGCTGCGTTTTACCGCCCAGGCCAGCGCGTGCTCGCGACCCCCCGAACCAAGAATCAAGACTTTCATTGCCGCATTCCCGCTCTTTCTTATGCCGCCGGATACTGAAAGGTTATCTGAGCAAACCAGGGTCCGGAAGTCAACCCGTGGTCAGCAATGAGAGGACTCGCCGGTCCCCTATACTGATCCGTGGTAACCTGGGATGCTTCCCGCGCGTTCACATGAGGGGCCAAGCCATGGTGCAGACTCGCATTAAGCCTTACCTGCAGCAGGTTGCCGAGAAGGCGCGCCGCGATGAGCAGCGAAGGGCCTTCCAGCGCAATCAGGTTCTTGGGTTGGTGCTGGTAGCTCTTGCGATTCTGGTCTGGTGGCTCTTTCACACCAATCCAAAATGGATCTTTCCGCCGGGATGGTGGCGGCCGTGAGCGGAGCCCCTTTTCAAGCCGATCCGTTGGCTGTCCTGCTGCTCGGCCCCACCGGCAGCGGCAAGACGGCGCTTTCGCTTGAACTTGCGCAGAGATTCGGCGGCGAGATTGTCAGTTGCGACTCGGTTGCGGTCTATCGCGGCATGAACCTGGGCACGGCCAAACCCACGCTCGACGAGCGTGCGCGTGTCCCGCACCACCTGATCGACGTGGCCGAGCCTGACCAGCCATTTACCGCGGGCGAATACAGCAGGAGCGCACGCGCGGCATTGCGGGAAATATCCGCGCGCGGCCGGCTGCCCATTGTGACCGGGGGAACGGGACTTTATCTGCGCGCTTTGACGGATGGGCTATTCGCCGGGCCGGAGCGGCAGACCAAGCTGCGGGCGCGGCTCGAACTGAGCAGAAATAAGCACACGGAGGGTTGGCTGCACCGAATGTTGAAGCGGCTCGACCCAGCGTCGGCGCAGCGGATTCACGCGAACGACACACCCAAGCTGATTCGCGCAATCGAGGTCTGCGTGGCCGCGCGCAAGCCGCTTTCTCAGGTGCTGGGCCGCGATCCACTCACCGGGTTTCGCCTGCTTCGGATTGGCCTGAACCCGCCGCGAAAGGCGCTCCCGCCCCGCGAAGGCCTTCCGTTTCGCGAAGGACTCTGTAATCGCCTTAATCAGCGGGCAGCGGCGATGTTTGAGGCGGGGCTGATTGAGGAGACGCGCAGCCTGCTCGCGCGCTTTGGCCCAGTGAAGGCGCTGGACTCGCTCGGATACCGGCAAGCGCTTGCCGTCCTGGCCGGGACGCTAAGCGTCGAAGCAGCCATAGAGTCAGCCCAGCAAGGGCATCGCAACTATGCCAAGCGGCAATTGACCTGGTTCAAGCGTGAGCCGGCGGTTCACTGGATCGAAGGATTCGGCGACCATGCGGAGACAGTGCTCACGGCCATCGATCTCGTTCAATCTGAATTTTCCCCGAGCTTCACCGTATAGGACTACCCGCCACGGCGCCGCCGAATGCTGCCGGCGCGCCCGGCGGCGGCGTCACATCCACAATCTTGTAACCTTCCGGAACCTCAAACAAGGACTGCGGCGGCTCTTCGCGCTTAATCCCGGTCAGCGCGACCGTCTGCACACCGGAACGCGGATCGGTATGGACCACGAGCAGGTTCATGTGCAAGTCCTCCGAGTACCAGTACTCGTCCACTACTGTCACGGGCGCGCCGGTGCCGCTGACCTGCGCCGGGATTGTAGTTGAGCGCCGGAGGCCCGTGGCCGCATACCCGTCGAGGTTCGTTGACTCCAGATCCTCAACCTTCATCATTGGGTTGGAAACGCTGCGCAAGTTGGGAGCCTTGGGCGGTTCAGGCAGCACACGCTGGCGCGCGATGCGGGTCATGGGATCGTAGAAGGTATTCATGCGCGTCTGCGGGTCGAAGATGTGCACTTCGAGCAAGCGGGGCGTGCCGTGAAACGACTCCGGTACAAGATTGCGACGCTCGTTGCGGATGCGCCCGCGAGAGTCGCGGCCGATTAAATTGATGGTGGTCTTGGTGACCGTGGTTCCGTCGGGCATGGTCTGCTCGCTCCGGATCAGCACGGTCGCGGAAAAAGGCGCGCCGGCAACCGGGGTCACAAAAAGCCCATCTACGTGGGTCTGGACTCCGTTATAGAGTGGAGGGTTCACGCTGGTTTGCTGCGCGGGCAGGGCTGCCATTCCGGTCGTCAACAAAGCCGCCGTCAAAAGGAGTGAATGCCGCATTTCGCCCACCTTGATCGTCGGCCCTTATGATACCGCAAGTTGGCATTGCGCGCGATTCCAACGTGGCAGCTATTAGACTATCCAGGGTGAGGCGCGTCTTTCTCCTGAAGCGCCGCGAAATGGAGTTTCCCATGGCTGATGAGACGGTGGCGGAGACGATTTACGATGTGGCGATTGTTGGCGGCGGGCCGGCCGGGTATACGGCGGCGATTCGCGGCGCGGAGTACGGGCTGAAAGTGGCGCTCATCGATAGCTCCGAAAAACTGGGCGGTACCTGCTTGCATGTGGGTTGCATCCCCACCAAGGCGCTGCTGTTCAACGCCGAGATTTGGGACCACCTGAAGCACGCCGCCGAGTTCGGCATTGCCGGCATCGGGACTCCCACGCTCGACTGGGCCGCTGTGCAAACGCGCAAAAACGGCATCGTCTCGAAGCATGTTAAAGGCCTAGATTTCCTGATGAAGAAGCACAAGATCGCTGTGATCAACGGCTATGGGCGGTTGACAGGATCGGCCCAGGACGGCGTGCATACGCTCGATGTGACAGCAAAAGGCGGCGACGTGAGCCAGGTAAAGGCCAGGAACCTGATCCTCGCGACCGGGTCTGAGGCTAAGCTGCTGCCGGGGCTTTCGGCGGATGATCGCATTTTGACTAACATCGAGATACTGGCAATGGACCAGGTTCCTAAGTCGCTTGTAGTTATCGGAGCCGGCGCTGTCGGCATGGAGTTCAGCTCGATTTTTCGCAGCTTTGGAACGGAAGTTACAATCCTCGAGTTTTTGCCGCGCGTGGTCCCGGTCGAGGATGAGGAGATATCCAAGGAGATAACTCGGCTGTTCAAGAAGCGCGGCATCGACGTGAACACCGGCGCGAAGGTGGAGAAGGTTGAGAAGACCGTCGCCGGCGTGAAGGTGAGTTATACCGACGCGAGCGGCAAGCCGCAGGTAAAGGAAGCCGATAAGGTGTTAGTGGCCGTGGGCCGCGCGGGGCTCACAGCTAACATCGGCGCAGAGAAGACAAAGATCGAGTTAGAGCAGGGACTTATCAAAGTCAATGAAGCTCAGGAGACAGCGGAGCCGGGCGTGTTTGCCATCGGCGACATTGTGTTCGGGCTGCCGCAACTGGCTCACGTGGGCGCGATGAGCGGCATGGTGGCTGTCGCGAAGATCGCCGGCAAGAAGTTCAGGCCGGTGCGCAGAGACCGCATCCCGAGCTGCACTTATACCGAGCCGCAGATCGGGTCGGTTGGATTAACGGAAGCTCAGGCCAGGGAAAAGGGCTATGAAGTGAAGGTGGGCAAGTTCCCGTTCGCGGGTAACTCGAAGGCGACGATTGTGGGCAGTCACGATGGCTTTGTGAAGATCGTTTCCGACGCAAAGTACGGTGAAATTCTCGGCATCCACATTCTCGGCCCACAAGCCACGGAGTTAGTCGCGGAAGCAGTCGCCGTGCTTGAACTGGAAGGCACGGTGGAACACATGATGTTCACCATCCACGCTCATCCCACGCTGGCCGAGTCGCTGCTCGATGCGTACGGTGCCGTCGAGGGAATGGCGATCAACGCGTAAGGGCTGCTAAACCCTATCCAACTCAGCGAAGAGGTCCGCGAGCACGATGCGGATGGGCGTTTCGGGAATTGTCAGTTCGCCGGAGCGGACGAGTTCCAGGCCTGATGCGATGCCGCGATAGCCGACGCGTGCCGCTGGGTCGATGACCCAGACGTGCTCAATGCCGAAGGCCAGGTATTCCGCGGACTTTGCTGCGGTTCGGCGCAAGGCGTCTTCGGGCGACTGAATCTCAATCACCAGTAATGGCGGATGCGTGAGGATGCGCTCTCTCGGCGTGCCGGCGCGCAGGATGGTCATGTCGGGCACACGGAAATGGTCCGACTGAGTCTGTACGCGCTGCTCGGGAAGACAGATTACTCCCCACTCCGGCCGATGATTGGTGAATATCGACGCTAGAATCCCTTGTAGAAAAGCATGTTCGAATTCGCCCGAGTCGCGCTCCTCGATGACTCCGTCCACATACTCGCAGTCGTGCTCGTAGACGGTCGAGAGGTACTCTTCGACACTGACGCGATTGTCAAATGCGGGCTGCGTTGCCATGAGAATAGTATCCTCCGAATCTGGAGAATGCGCTAGAGTTCGGTCGATTGGCTGCTTACTAACTCGTTCGCTTTGGCGATGAAATCGGTTAGCGCCATCGATCCTTGGTCGCCTTTGCCGCGGGTGCGGACGCTTACCGACTGTGCTGCTTCTTCCTTGTCGCCGAAGACTAGAATGTAGGGCACCTTCTGGTTGGCGAAGTCGCGGATCTTCCCGTTCATCTTTTCGTTGCGATCATCCACTTCAACGCGAAGGCCGGCTGCTTTAAGCTCGGCCTCGACTTTTTTGGCGTAGTCGCGATGGCGCTCGCTGATGGGGACCAACCCCACTTGCACAGGCGCTAGCCACAGCGGAAACGCTCCAGCATAATGCTCGATCAGCACGCCGAAAAAGCGCTCCACCGATCCAAACAGCGCGCGATGCACCATCACTGGCTGATGCCGCTCGCCGTCTTCGCCGACATATTCAAGCTCGAAACGCGCGGGCAGGTTGAAATCAAATTGGACTGTAGACAACTGCCAGGGACGTCCCAAGACGTCGATTAACTTGACGTCGATCTTGGGTCCGTAGAAAGCTGCTTCGCCTGGAAATGTATCGAAGGTGAGCCCGCGGTTGGTGAGCACGTTTTTGAGCGCGCCTTCGGCGTTTGCCCAATCGTCCGCGGTGCCGAAAAAGTCGCCGGCCTTATTCGGATCGCGCGTCGAGAGCTCGACACGGTACTCTTTGAAGCCGAAGGTCTTGAGCACAGCTTCAGCGAAGTCGAGGCAGGCGATGACCTCGCCTTCGATCTGTTGCGGCGTGCAGAAGATGTGCGCATCGTCCTGCGTGAATCCGCGCACGCGAAGCAGGCCATGCATGGTGCCCGATCGCTCATAGCGGTAGACGTTGCCGAACTCAGCGTAGCGCTGCGGCAGATCGCGGTAGCTCTTCGGAGAATTCTTGTAAATGAGAATATGGCCGGGGCAGTTCATCGGTTTCAGGCGATACTCGGCGTCGTCCAGCTTCATCGGCGGAAACATGTCTTTCGAGTAGACGCCGTCGTGGCCGCTGACCTTCCAAAGTTCCCGGCGCATCACATGCGGAGTGTAGACAAGCAGATATCCGCGCCGCACACACTCCTCGCGCATCCAGTCCTCCATCGCCTTGCGGACTGTTGCTCCCTTGGGATGCCAGAAGATGAGTCCCGCGCCGGCGATTTCTTGAATGCTGAAGAGGTCGAGTTGCTTGCCCAGCAGGCGATGATCGCGCTTAG
>CAZSVJ010000121.1:0-10299 GCA_964610185.1 uncultured Occallatibacter sp.
CTACGCCGTTAAGGTGAAGATCGATATGTATCTGCTTTGGCTACGAGTTGCGGCTATTCTCTACGCGGCGGCAAGTGTCGCCGTCTTCCCGGCCGTGCTCTATGGCCTGATCCGGTGGCGCAAAACCTGCGTTCACCTGGGCGGCATGGCGCTCTTCTTCCATTTCGTCTCCGCGGTTGAAATGCTGGTCGGGGCCCATCGCTGGATGCCTGTAGGCTTGCGCGAGGTTGAGTCGCTGCTCGGCTTGGCTGTGGCTGGCCTGTTCTTTCTTGTCTGGTGGCTTTACGACGCCATCTCCCTTGGCATCTTTGCCTTGCCCGCGACATTCTTCCTGATTCTTGTTCCCGCTCTGGGGCCGGATCGCTATTATTTTGCTTCCGAGGGGGTGCGGAAGAGCTGGCTCGTAGCCCACATCGCAGCGCTGCTCTTAGCGTATGCGGCACTCTGCTTCAGCGTCCTGGCCTCAGGGCTTTACCTCGTTCAGGAACGCCGTATCAAGAGCAAGCCCAAGCCGGGGCAGGACTCCTGGTGGGCTCCGTTTGACTGGCTGCCACCCCTTGACACCCTCGAACGCATCGCCCTCGCGACCCTCGAGTTTGGCTTTCCCTGCATGACCGTCGGCCTGATCATCGGCTCTGTTCTGGTTCAAGAGACGCCCCTGGGAGCCTCCTATTTTCTCGACCCCAAAATCATTGCCGCATTTGTCAGTTGGGCAATTTATGTGGTCCTTCTGCTGGTTCGCCGCAGCGCCGGCCTGCGGGGCCGCAAAGCCGCCTACCTTTCCGGCGCATTCTTTGTAGTGATGATTGCGGTGTGGGCTGCTAACCTGTTAAGCCGCGTCCATAGGTTCGGTGCCCAATGACGCTGACGCTTATTGGAGTGAACTACAAGACCGCGCCCATCGCCGTGCGCGAGCAGATCGCCATCTCTAGGGCCGACTTGCCTGAGACGACGCGCGCCCTTGCCGCCACTCCAGGCGTAACCGAGTGCATGATCGTTTCTACCTGCAACCGGGTGGAACTGCTGGCCGCCGTTGACTCGCCGGAAACCGACTTGACCGGGTTTCTGCACAGGTACTTCGGTCTCGACCCAGCCTTGCTACAGCCCCATATTTATGAGCGGCGCGACCGCGACGCTGTGCGGCATCTGTTCCGTGTGGCGGCCAGCCTGGATTCAATGGTGGTGGGCGAGCCGCAGATTCTGGGCCAGGTAAAAGAGGCCTTTAATGTGGCGCGTGCCTCTGGCACCGTGGCCGGCCAATTGGAGCACCTGTTACAGAGCGCCTTTGCCGCTGCCAAAAAGGTCCGTACAGAGACTCAGATCGGCTCAAATTCCGTCTCCATTGCCTCTGTCGCCGTGGACCTGGCCAAGAAGATTTTTGGCTCGCTCCAGGGCCGGACCGTATTTCTGGTGGGCGCGGGCAAGATGAGCGAACTGGCCGCGCGCCATCTGGTTCAACAAGGGGCCGGTGCGATCCTCGTAAGCAACCGCACCCATGAGCGGGCCCGCCTCATGGCAGAGCAATTCGCAGGCCGCGTGATTCCATTCGAGCAGCTTTATGAAGCGGCCAGCGAAGCCGACATTGTGATTAGTTCCACCGGTGCGCCGCATCCCATCTTCCGGCGTGAGCATGGACAGGCATTCATGCAGCGGCGGCGGAACCGGCCGATGTTTTTTATCGATATTGCCGTTCCCCGCGACGTCGATCCGGCGATGAATAACCTGGAGGGAATCTTTGTTTACGACATCGACGACCTGCAGGCGGTTGCCGCTGCTCACATGGCCGAACGCAGCCGCGAAGCCAGCGACGCCGAAACGCTGATTGCCGGCGAGGTTGACCGGTTCCAGCAATACCAGCGGACGGTGAACGTGGCTCCGGTGATCGTGGCCCTGCAGCGTCAGGCCGAGGAGATTCGCCAAGCCGAATTGAGGCGGGTGCAGGCTCGCCTTGGATCGCTCAGCGCGGAGCAGATTGCCGCTGTGGAAACGTTGACCCGAGGATTGGTGAACAAGTTCCTTCACCCGCCCATGCAGGCGCTGAAACAAGCCGCGCGTGAGGGCAACGCGGCACGGCTCGATGCGCTTTGCGAAGCTTGGTCGGTGTCTGCTGCCGAGGCTTCTGGTACGGATTCCATTACAGAAATTGCCAAAGCCGCGCCTCAGCCAACCGGTTGCGAAGATAAGGTTGAAACCGTCCGCGAGGCCGAAGCGCGCGTGGAGGCGCGCCGATGAAGCTGCGCATCGGTAGCCGCGGTTCTCAACTGGCTCTTTGGCAGGCAAACCACATCGCGGCTCTGCTTCGAGGGCAGGGGCACGAAGTCGAGATCGAGATCATCAAGACCACTGGCGACCGATTGCAGGAAGTCACTTTTGCGCAAGTGGGCTCAAAGGGAATGTTTACCAAAGAGATTGAGGAGGCGCTGGCCGAGGGCCGTGTCGACCTGGCCGTGCATTCGCTCAAGGATCTGCCCACGGAGTTGCCGCCGCCGTTTGCGTTAGCGGCGACACCTCCAAGGGTTGACCCGCGAGACGCGTTTGTTTCGGTTAGATTTGGCAGCCTGGCGCAGCTGCCGAACGGCGCGCGCGTTGGAACCAGCAGTCAGCGGCGGCGTGCACAATTAATAGCGCTGCGGCCCGATGTTGATGCGGTCGAGTTTCGCGGCAATGTCGATACACGGCTGCGCAAGCTGGCCGAGGGACAGGTGGACGCGATTTTGCTGGCTTCTGCCGGTCTGGACCGGCTGGAAAAGACCGAATGGGTGCGGGAGCGGCTCGATCCGAAGGACTTTTGCCCGGCTGCGGGGCAAGGTTCGCTGGGGATCGAGACGCGGAAGAACGACGCGGCGACCATCGCAGCCATCGCCTTTCTCGACGATGCGGATACTCGTTTTGCCGTGACCGTCGAACGGGCAGCTCTAGCGGCGTTGGGCGGCGGTTGCCAGGTGCCCATAGGAATTTATTGCCGGCGAGCGGCGCCGGAGCAGGGTTGGCAAAACCGCAGCTCAGCGGGAACGCTGGACGAGGTTTTTGCAGTCGTCGCTGATCCAAAGACGGGCTCGACGGTGCGCATCTATCATCGCGCGGAGCGGAACGGAATCGACCCAGTGGCTCTTGGGAATCTGACGGCTCAGATGCTGCTGGAGGCCGGCGCGGGACCGCTGCTTGAGGCTGTGAGCGGAGATTCTAAGTGAACGCGCTTCCGCTGGCAGGAAAGCGGATTCTGGTAACCCGCGCTCTGCATCAGGCCGGGAAGCTCAGCGATGGATTGCGAGCGCTTGGAGCCGAGCCTGTTGAGGTTCCGGTTTTAGAGATACGCCCTCCGACGAGTTTTCAGCAGTTGGACGCGGCGATCCTAAATTTGGCCGACTACGATTGGCTGATCTTGACCAGTGCAAATACGGTTCGAGCGCTGGCTGAGCGCGCCTCTGCCCTTAGGGTTGATCTGGGGCAGCCAAGCTCGCTCAAGGTGGCCGCTATTGGGGAGGCAACAGCAGAAGCAGCTTGTAAGGCAGGGTTGCGCGTTACGTTTGTTCCCGTTACATACGTGGCCGAAAGTTTGGTTGAGGGGCTGGTTGGCGGCGCAGCAGGCCAGCGGATTTTGCTGGCGCGGCCGGAAGTTACGCGGGATGTGATTCCCGGCGCGTTGCGCGAAGCCGGAGCAAAAGTAGACGTAGTCGATGCCTACCGGAACGTGATGCCGGAAGGTGCACCGGAGCAGCTTCGGCTGGCTCTGGCGAAGGGAATTGACGCCGCCACGTTCACCAGTTCATCCAGCGTTACTCACCTCGCAGAGGCGGCGCGGGAGGCTGGAGTCGCATGGCCATTCGCGGGGGTTCCCGCAGTCTCGATCGGTCCGATTACCAGCCAAACTTTGCGGGATCTGGGATGGGAGCCCTCCATTGAAGCAATTCCCTCCGATGTTTCCGGACTGATTTCATCAGTGGTCCAATTGTTCCAACGATAATTCGCGCCATCAGGATTGCCAGGTCTTGTCTTTGGAGTGGCAGAGCTGCTCGAGGTTGCAGCGGTCGCATTTCGGTTTGCGGGCGTCGCAGACCTGGCGGCCATGATGGATGAGCTGGTGCGAAAACGCGATCCAACGGTCCTGAGGAATGACGCGCATCAGCTCCTGCTCGACCTTTTGCGGCGTGTCGCTTTTAGCTAGACCGAGGCGGCGGGCGATGCGAAGAACGTGCGTATCGACCACAACTCCTTCAGCTTTCCCGAAACTGACACCGAGAACCACGTTGGCGGTTTTGCGGGCCGCGCCGGGAATGGTGATGAGCTCGGCCAAGGTCTGCGGGACTTGGCCGTTGAATTCCTCGATAATTTTGCGGGCCGCGCCTTGAATCGATTTGGCCTTGTTATGAAAAAAACCCGTCGTGCGGATAAGGGCTTCGAGTTGGGGCAGAGTTGCCTTGGCCATCGCAGCCGGAGTGGGGAAGCGTTTGAACAACTCCGGCGTCACCATATTGACCCGCACGTCGGTGCATTGGGCCGAGAGAATGGTCGCGACCAGCAGCTCCCACGGGGACGAGTGAGTGAGGGCGCACTCGGCGCTGGGATAGGCTTCATCGAGCCCTTTGAGGATGGCGACGATTCGGTCGGGGGCGAGGTCGCCGCGCAGCGTGGAACCTTGCTTCTTGGATGTGGCTTTGGGCACGGATTTTTGAGCGACGGGCTTGCGAATGGGTTTTGCGGTCGCGGGCATCTCTTCTCTCGGCTGAGTTTCATGGTATCCCACCCGTTCCGCGATGAAACCGCGGGATGGATGGGCACCCGGGCTGTGACGAGCGATTGCATCGGGAAGTTGCGCCGGTAATCAAAAATGTGTACGCTTAAGCAGTGAAGAGTTCTGAGTTCAAACGCTGGCTTGCAAAACAGGGCGTCGCGTTCGGAGCACAGAAGGGATCGCATCTCAAACGATTCTTTAATGGCAAAGAGTCGATCCTGGCAATTCACGCCAAAGAACTTGGCAAAGGTCTGGTGGAGACGATATAGAAGCAACTTGGGCTCAAGAATCAGGAGTAATCGCATGCGCGGCTATCCAGCAAATCTTCGCAAGGATGGAAAGTTCATCCTCGTTACATTTCCGGACATTCCCGAGGCAATTACACAGGGCAACAATCGCGCCGAGGCCCTCGAAATGGCAAAGGAGGCGCTCGAAGTGGCAATGGATTTCTATTTTGAAGATCAGCGCCCGGTTCCTCCGCCCTCTCAACCCAAGCGCGGTCAGACGATCGTTGAGCTGCCCGTGAGTGTCGCGGCGAAGGTTCTGCTGCTCAATGAGATGTTGCGACAGAAGGTTCGGCCAATCGAGTTGGCGCGGCGGATCGGAACAACAAAACAGGAAGTGAACCGGCTTACCGACCTAAAACACGCCACCAAGATTGACCGCATCGATGCCGCCTTGCGTGCGCTGGGAAAGCGGCTTGTCTTGGATGCGGCCTAATGACGACCCGCATCTTTTCTCGAATCAGATTGATGCTATCCCAGGCCCGAAAGTCAGGACGCGATGTAACCGGCGCCCGGCCATATGCCTCACACAGGGGTCCGATGGTTCAAGTTACTAAACACGCTTGGAATGCGTCGAAGCCTGTATGAATCGCCGTTTCAAGAAGGCGACGCCTCGCCGATATGTCCTCACTGGGCTGCTCGCACTGGCTGTAGCAGCTGCACCTGTTGCGGTTGCACAGCGGCCACTAAGCAATGGCGTTAATGCAAACAGCGAGAATGGCCCCAGCTTCGAAGTGGCGTCCATCAAGCCGAGTCGGCCGGACTCCAACGATCTCGACTGGGACGATTTGCCGGGACGCGTTTCTATTCGCGGGTACAACCTTCGCCAGTTAATTCGCGTGGCGTATGGTCTCAAGTCCGATGAGCAGGTGCTGGGCGGGCCGAAATTGGTTGACGGCGAGCGATTCGATATTGTGGCCAAGGCTGACGACGCCGAAACTGCGAAGATGCAGAAGATGAGCGGCGCGGATTGGGTGAAGGAACGCAACCGGATGCTGCAATCGCTGCTTGCCGATCGTTTTAGGCTCAGGGTGACCGCGGGGGAGCGGAGCATGGGCGTCTATTCATTAGTGATCGCGAAATCGGGGGTCAAATTCAAGGCATCGGCGCCGGGTGAGCAGAGACACGATTTGTCCGGTCATAACAATCACTTGACGGCAACTGGAGTCTTGATGAGCCAGTTTGCCGACTACTTGACGCGACTGTCCGAAATCTCAGACCGCGTGGTCGTTGATCGAACCGGCCTCACAGGCGACTACGATTTCACACTGGAATGGTCGCGTGATCGCCGTGATGGGACATCGCAGGGTTCACAATACCCCGGTCTGTTTACGGCGCTTGAGGAGCAACTCGGGCTGAAGCTCGATCCGGAGAAAGCGCCAGTCGAAGTGGTGATAATCGATTCAGCGATGGAGCCTGCGCGAGACTGAGTTGCGCGGTATCTCTGGACGATCCTAGGTTTTTCTGGGAATCCAGATTACAGCGCATAATCGAGGGCCCGTGGCTAAAGCCAGCCATTCTTTCTTCAGGGGCATCAATGCCCCTGCTCCCTCCGGTCGAAGAGCCAAGAGCATGTGAATCCCTTGGCTTTTGGAACGAGAATGCAAGCGTTAACAGGCAGGAGCCATGGTTCAGGAGAGCAGGCGTGCTCGCTTGCCTTGCGACTTGAGCAAGGACACAGCTTCCTTGTCGAAGCTGACGAACTCCTCCGCGCCTAGCCAGCGGCCTTCGTAAGCAATTGCTCCGTCGGCAAAGTCGCCGCCTCTGTCGAGGAGTTCTAGTCCTGCATCGACGGCCGGTCTGTTTGTCATTACGCTGGCGCTGCGCAAAAGTCTGCGAATAGCATCTGCAATTTCCGCAGCGGACTTTTTATACCCTTGGCGCAAGACCCAAACAAATTCACAAAAAACAGCCACTGGGATGGCGACGAGCTCGGCGCTTTCCAGAATCTTTGCCGCAACTCGTGCCTGAAGTGGGTCGTCGTGGAGGGCATCGCGCAACAATACATTCGTGTCCGCGACGATTTTCATCGCTTACCAGCCCAGGCGTCTTCGGTTATTTTCTTGATTTGCGCGATCGTGAGCTTGGGGGTGCCTTTTCGAGCCAGGCAACCGCTGAAATCGGCAATCGAGCCGGTCTGCGCGGCGGGCTGCACAACGAGCCGTCCGTCCGGCAGTTTGTCCACCTCAACCTTCTGACCGGGAGTTACTTTCAAGTGCCGGAGCAGTTCCTGTTTCAACGTGATCTGGCCCTTTGCTGTAACGGTAAGCGTCGCCATAGAAAGCCCTCACAGTTCATCGTAAGGAAAAGTAGCCTTACTGTCCAGGATTCAGGAAAGCCGACTAAGTGCGCACGTCAACCTTCCCTCAGGGGCTAAAGCCCAGTCGTTCCTCGATTCACTGCCGGCACGGCTGAAGCCGTGCCCTTTCAAAACCTTTGCAGTCAGCAGGGTTCTTTCTACGGCCTTCGAAGCCCTGTCCTGACGCAAGGCAAGGCTCGCTCACAGATGGCCGTTGAGCCAATTTTCGAGCTTGTCGATGGGCCGGCGCAGCCCAATGTAGAACTGGCCGAACAGGGCGTAGACGGCGCTAACCTCGTCGAAGCGCATCTCGTAGATCAGCTTCTTGAAGACGACGGGGTCTTCGGCAAAGAGATCGACACCCCACTCCCAGTCGTCCATGCCAATCGATCCGGAGATGATCTGCTTGACCTGATCGGCGTAGCGGCGGCCGATGAGTCCATGCTCGTGCATCATGCGCTGGCGTTCGGCGAAGGGGACGGTGTACCAGTTGATTTGCTCGCCGCGCTTGCGGTCCATGGGGTAGAAGCATAGGTACTTGGCATCTGGGATGGCGGGGTAGATGCGCGGGGCCATGGCTTCCGCGCTGCGCTTGAGCGATGCCGCGATCTGGGCGTTCCACTCCGGCGAGTGCGGCTCCAGATCGCTGGCGGCTTCATAGGTCTTGCGGGTGGACTCGTAGAGTCCGAGCTCAACGACGGAGACATAGGAATGGGTGGGCGTGAGGTAGCCGTAGATTTCCGTTTGGGCTAGATCGAGTTCGACTTGGTTCAGGGCTTCCAGCGAGTCGCGGAAGTGGATGAGGATCAGGTCGCCCTTGTGGCCCAGCTGGGAGAAGAGAGCCGAGCGAATGGAGGCGTCGGGGGTGGCGCGTTCGAGGGTCTTGAAGGCTTGGATGGCCTGGGCGGCGATGCGGTCGCGGTCGGTTTGCGGAGCGGCGCGCCATGCCTTCCAGTCGAAGCGGAAGAACTGATGAAGCAGGCTGGAGCCTTCAAGGGTAAGCGGAACTGGAGGGAACTCAGGCAAGGTGAATACCTTTCGTTTGATTACCCCTCATCGTAGCAAATTAGCTGCGGTGGGGCAGGCGGCTTTGAAGGCGACAAACGTGTGCTTACAGGTTGCAGGTGCGGGCTGGCCGCAGGCCTATATACTGGATGCTCATGAGTGAAAGAATTATTGCGATCCTGGTGGAGTTCGTGACCCACGTGATCGATGTTGGCGGCTATGCCGGCATTGTCGTTTTGATGGGAATCAATTCGGCGAACATTCCGCTTCCTTCCGAAATCATCATGCCGTTTTCGGGCTACCTGGTGTATCTGGGCCGCTTTAATCTTTTCCTGGTGGCGACGGCGGGGATGGTGGGCTGCAATCTTGGCTCGGCGTTTGCATACTGGCTCGGCGCCAAGGGCGGGCGTCCACTGGTGGAGCGCTACGGTAAATGGGTGCTGATGAGCCGTCACGACCTGGACCGGATGACCTGGTTCTTTGAAAAGTACGGATCGATCGCCGTTTTACTGGCGCGCCTGTTGCCGGTGGTGCAGACATTCATTGCCTTTCCGGCCGGCATTGCGAAGATGCCGCGGCTGCGCTTTCACATTTACACTTCTCTAGGCTCCTGGTCGTGGTATTTGTTCCTGGCCTATGTGGGGACCAAGCTTGGCCAGGCCTGGCAGACGGATCCGCGTTTTCATGAGGCTTTCCACCGTTTTCATTTGGTCATTGAACTCGCGCTGTTGGCGGGGATCGTCTGGTTTGTCTGGTCGCATGTGAGTCGCGGAAGGCAGGCGAATGCGGTGTGACAAGTCGGCTGAATATCTATGCATTTCATAGCGCGTATACTGTTCCGTTGCCGGAACAAGAACTGAAACAGCTCGATAAGTTCGAGCTATCAAACTGAGGATTAGGAGAAGCAATGTCAACTGAAGGGCAAGGCGGCCAGCAGACAGCCGATGCATCGAAGATAGCTCCCGCGAAGGGGAAGTTAGGTGTGATGGTTGTCGGCCTGGGCGCCGTGGCCACAACGATGATTGCCGGCGTGGAGGCCGTGCGCCGCGGGCTGGCCAAGCCGATTGGCTCGCTCACGCAGATGGGCACGATCCGGCTGGGCAAGCGTACGGACAACAAGTCTCCATTGATCAAGGACTTTGTGCCGCTGGCCGATCTGAACGACGTTGTGTTCACCGGGTGGGACATATTCGAGGACAATGTGTACGAGGCCGCTGCGCATGCCGAGGTGCTGGACAAGGAGACGCTGGCTAAGTTGAGGCCCTATCTGGAAACGATCAAGCCGCTGCCGGCGGTGTTCGATCAGCATTATGTGAAACGTCTGCACGGCACACATGTAAAGAAGGGCAAGAACAAGAAGGATTTGGCCAACCAAGTAATCGCCGACATTCAAGCCTTCAAGAAAACTGTGGACCGCGTGGTGATGATCTGGTGCGGGTCTACCGAAATTTTTCTGGAGCCGACGGCGGTGCATCAGAGCATCGAGGCGTTCGAGAAGGGTCTGGAGGCGGACGACATCGGCATCGCGCCATCGCAGATTTACGCCTACGCGGCGCTCAGCGAAGGCGTGCCTTTTGCCAACGGCGCGCCCAATCTGACGGTCGATTTTCCGGCGCTAATTGAGCTGTCGAAAAAGAATGCCGCGCCGATCTGCGGCAAGGACTTCAAGACCGGCCAGACGTTTATGAAGACCGTGCTGGCGCCTGCTTTCAAGGCGCGCATGTTAGGCGTTTCGGGGTGGTTCTCGACCAACATTCTGGGCAACCGCGACGGCGAGGTGCTGGACGAGCCGCAATCGTTCAAGACCAAGGAGGAGTCGAAGCTGGGCTCGCTCGAATACATCTTCCAGCCGGAGCTTTATCCCGATCTTTACAACGACATTTACCACAAGATTCGCATCGAGTACTACCCTCCGCGCGGCGATAAAAAAGAGGCGTGGGATAACATCGACATCTTCGGCTGGCTCGGTTATCCAATGC
>CAZSVJ010000122.1:0-10263 GCA_964610185.1 uncultured Occallatibacter sp.
TATGCCAAGCCAAGTTCGTTCTCGCGCGGCATGAGGATCGATATCGGCGGGGTCGTCATCTTACTTATTTCGGGCACAGCTTCGATCGACGAGCAGGGCAAGAGCGTGCACATCGGCGACTTTCCCGCACAGTTGCGGCGCACGTTCGACAACATCACCGGATTGCTGGAAGCAGAAGGCGCTACCTGGCACGACGTTGTCCGCACCAGTTGCTACCTGCGCGATATCGATCGCGACTACGACGTGTTCAACGCGGGGCGCACAGCGTTTTTCAAGGAGCAGGGCCTCGATCCGCTGCCCGCGTCGACGGGCATCCAGGCCCATCTGTGCCGGCCGGAACTGTTGGTCGAGATCGAGGCTATCGCGATGTTCCGCACGGACAAGGCAGAAGACAGCAAGGGGTAGTCGCCATGCGCAAGGCAATTTTCATGGCCGGGGTATGCTTTTTAGTCACGTTCGCCGCATCGAATCTTGCGGGCCAATCGCCCGAGTCGCATCAAGGCGCGCCCAAGAGAGTGTGCGAATGCGGCAAGCATCCGCCGGGGCCGCCGCGCGATCGCGAGGTGGTGCCCTATGCGGGCGAACCGGCCGACATGCTTCCCTATGCCAAGTTCGCCGTCCCTTATGACACCAACTACACGCGTCCCAATATTTATGTCGGCGCGGCGCGCGATATTCCCGAGCCGAAGGATGTGACCGAGGTGCGCATCGGCTTCTTCGGCCCCATCGAGCACAATTCTGAATCGGTTCTTGGATTGCGCATGCTGCACGGCGCTCAGTTGGCCGTGGAAGAGGCCAATGCACGCGGCGGTTACGGAGGCAAGCCCTTCCGCCTGATGGAGCATAACGACTACGACAACTGGCAGGCGAAGGCGGTCTATGGCGAGGACCGGCCGACCGACCCCACCATCTGGGGCTCGGCCTCGAATGAAGCCGTCAAGATGATCTACGACGACCAGGACTGGGCGATCTTCGGCTCCATTAGCTCCGAGTCCACCCACATCGCTTTGCGCGTGGCGCTGCGCGCAGAGATCCCCATCGTGAACTCGGCCTCGACCGATCCCACGATTCCCGAGACCTACATTCCGTGGTACTTCGGGGCCATGCAGGACGACCGCGCGCAGGGCCTGACGCTGGCTCGCCACATCTATACGGAACTTGGGCTGAAACGCGTGGCGCTGCTTCGGGTCAACAACCGCTACGGCCGCTTTGGCGTCAGCAAGTTTGTCGATGTCTCGCGCCGGCTGGGCCACCCAGTGGTTATGGAGCAGATCTATTTTCCAGGAGAGGCGGACTTCACCCGGCAACTACGCGTGATCCGGGGTTCGCGCGCCGACGCCATCGTGCTGTGGGGCGACGAGGCGGACGCGGCCCAAGCTTTAAAACAGATGCTGTCCGCGGGGATGCAGCAGCGTGTCTTTGGCGCGTTTCGCACCCTAGGGGACACGCTGATAAAAGAGGCCGGCGATGCTGCCGAGGGCTTTGAGGCCGTGTATCCTTACGATCCCAACCGCAACGACCCGCGCTGGCTGGAATTCAACAAGCGCTTCGAGGACCGCTTCCACGAGAAGCCGGAGCAGTTCGCCTCGATGGCCTACGACACGATGAATATGCTGCTGGATTCGATCTGCAAGGCAGGCCTGAATCGCGCGCGGATTCACGATGCCCTGGCCGGCATCGAAGAATACGACGGTGTCACCGGGCACATGGTCTTCGATCCCAACCAGAAGAATGTGGCTCCGTTGTTTCTGGGCACAGTACACAATGGGGCGATCACGTACAGAGTTGTCACGATGGAAAAGTCACCCGCCGTTGGGCAGACGGCACCTGCGGTGCGGCAGACGCCGCTTGCGCGGCAAGAGCCCTATGCGCGCGTGGGCGAAGACGGCGTGGACTATGCCGGCCCGCATCGCGCCGACGTGCCGGCGGGGCCGATCGACGTTGTATTGTTTGGGCCCAAGGCAGCCGAGGTCGCCGATTCGCACGAGATGCAAGCGGAGCTGCGGTTCGGCGCGGAAAAAGGGCGGTCGTTGAAGCTGCTGCCTGTCGAGAGCGATCAAAATTGGGGAGCGGCTTCAACCGAACTGGTTCATGCGTTGATGGACGAGCACGCGCTAGCCATCGTGGCGCTTGATCGCAACGCCAGCCATTTGTCCGAACAGTTGGCGCTGAAGAGCTTTGTCCCGGTGATCGCGCTGAGCAGCGACAAAACGCTGACCTCGACAAACATTCCCTGGATCTTCCGCCTGGGGCCTGAGACAACGCCGGCCGCTGCGATACGAATGCTGGTGGCAGGCATCCGTCGCAGTGGCGCGAATCCGGAGAGATTGAGGGATGTTCTGGCTTCGGGTGATGAGGTTTCTGGAGTAGCCTTCCTGGCCACTGGTGAACCGCGCGGGCAATGAAGAAAATGAGCTCACTCGGGCATCGGAAAGATACCGTGACTCAAGATTAATTTGGTCCAAGAAAACATAGCTTATGGTGCGCTTTTAAAACACTGCGTGCTCTTGATCGCGTGAAATTCTGTCTAACAACGGCATCGTTCTTCGGGCTGGCAGCACACTTTGACGGGGAGACGGAGTCCTCCGGATGAGTGAGCGCATACATACGGAGGAGTGCTGCCAAGATGAGACAAATAGCGCCACGATGTCCCAAGACGCGACAATCCAGGTCATCCTTGTGGAAGAATCAGAAGCCATTGCTCCCAAATCAAGATGCCCAATGTGCGTGGTCAATTTTGCACATCATGGCCGATTAGCATCGTCTATAGTTTGTTCAAGTCGAAACAATGGCCCAAAGAGGACATTGGCGATTTCTAATCAACCCAGAATTTCCTTGTCTCCCAAGACCTGCAACCTCAGTTCGTAGAAAGGTTTGCAGAACGATGCCAAAATTGCGTTTGGACTCCTGGAAATCAATTGCCGATTATCTTGAACGCAGCCCACGGACTGTGCAGCGATGGCATAGTTCTCACGGCCTGCCCGTTCATCATTTTGGCGGATGCAAAGGTTCGGTGTTCGCCTACTCGCCGGAGATCGATCGCTGGCTCAAGGGCCTTGGCGAGGAAACCCGCGGCGGCGACGCAGACGGCGATGAGGCGCATGAGACCCGGAAGCGAAGATCGCTGGAGTTGACGGCGCGCGCCAATGAGATGTGGGAAACCCACTCGGAAGAGAGCCTGAATACCATCGCCGGGATCTACCGCAAGGCGATCGATCAGTACCCTGGCAACGCCCGGGCTCTTATTGGCTTGGCCGACTCGATGATTTCCGCATCGCTGCAGGCCGTGATGGACGGTTCCGTCGCATATCCCAGTGCCACAGAGGCGCTGCGGCGAGCGAGTCAACTGGACCCGAACGACCTTGACGGAATATGCGGGCAGGCCTGGCTCAATCTGGTCTACGGGCGAAAGTGGCGTCAGGCGCGCGCTGGCTTTGAAGACGTGTTGAGCAAGCAACCCAGGATGTCGTTTGCCTTAGCCGGCATGGCCGCGCTGCACGTCGCGGAAGGCGACCTCGGAAGCGCTTTCCATTGCGCATGGGAGGCATGGATGCAGAACACCTTGATTTCTTCGCTGGGCGCTATTGTTTGCTGGAGCAAATATCTGCAAGGCGACTCCGATCGGGCGCTGGAGTTGGTTGCGCAGGTGAGGGGGAGCGGCGGATGCGGAGCCACTATTGGCGCCATCGAAGCGCTTGCGTTGAACCAGGCGGGGTTGACCAGAAACAGCATTGACCGCATCGAAGCAATCGCCGCCGATTTTCCGCGCAGCCAAGCATTGCAGGGGGCCCTTGGATATGCCTATGCAAGCACAAAGCAAACCGGCAAGGCGCTCGATATTCTTCAAAATCTGGAGCAGCCGAATGCCCAGATGAAGCCGAACAATCCATATGGCCGTGCGCTGGTTTTGATTGGATTGGGCAATGGGCGGCAGGCGGTTCCGTGGCTTGAAGCCGCGTTTGCCGAGGGGTCGCTTTGGAGCCTTGGGTTCGGCTCCGATCCGTCCTTGCGACGACTCCGCGGCGATTCTTCATTCGATTTGCTTCTTCAGAAGATCGGCATTCCGGCAAAAAAGCCTGCTCAGTCGCTTCGCCCGCTGGAATTCGTCCGGGCTGCTCGCAGCGATTTGGGGCGACGAAGCGATCAGAGTTTGGCGAGCGCCTGACCCAGTTGCGCGATGCGTAAACTCAGATTCCTTTCCATTTATCGAGATCAACGCGAAAGCCAACTTTGCGGATATCTGGAGCCGGTTCCATTGGTTGCGGGCAGAAGGTTTTCAAGTTAGAGTCGTATTGAAGGAATCGGATGGCAAACGCAAAGATATTGATTTTTGGCGGTTCCGGCCAAGTTGGGTGGGAACTTCGCCACAAATTGGCCTGCCTCGGACAGTTAGCAGCAGTTGAATATCCCAAGGTCGACTTTTCCCAGCCGGATGCTGTTCGCGAGACGGTGCGCGCCTCAAAGCCCGATGTCATCCTGAATGCCGCCGCCTACACGGCAGTCGACAAGGCGGAGAGCGAGCCGGAGCTGGCCATGGCGATCAACGCCACAGCGCCTGGCGTGATCGCGGAAGAAGCCAAGCGGCTGGGCAGCATTCTGGTGCATTACTCCACCGATTATGTATTCGACGGCACAAAGCCGAGCCCCTATCTTGAAACCGACACTCCCAACCCGCTGAGTGTTTATGGGAAGACGAAGCTTGCCGGCGATGTGGCCATTCAGGCGGTTGGCTGCGAGGCGCTGATTCTGCGCACGAGCTGGGTGTACGGGGCGCGCGGACAGAACTTTCTGTTGACCATGTTGCGCCTGGCCGGGGAGCGCGACGAGTTGCGAATCGTGGATGACCAACTCGGCGCTCCAACTTCCAGCGAATGCATCGCTCAAGCAACCGCGGACATTCTGACGCAGATACTGCCGCCCGCAAAGGGCGGACTTCAAGGACGAAGCGGCATTTACAACCTGACCAATGCCGGAGAGACCACATGGTTTGGATTCGCGAAAGCTCTTCTTGCAGATCAGTGTAAGTTCGATGGGGCCAGAGTGCCCAATCTTGTCCCGATCAAGACCAGCGAATTTCCGCGCCCAGCAAAGCGTCCGGCCAATTCGCGGTTATCGTGCCGGCGCATCGAGGATACCTTCGGCGTGCGCATGCCCGCTTGGGAAGTTGCGCTGTCCCTCGTTCTTGAGACGCTGCGCAGAGGAATACCACGCGAATCGATAAGTTTCTCATCTTTGCCTGGGTGAAGTCGCTCATCGGTGAGGCTCATCTAACTTGCCCGCACTGAGCAGGTTGGCGAGGATCCGGTAAGAGCCGGGGACCAGCTCGGGAAGCTGCCGATAGAGCGCGTAGGCCAAATAAATGTAGGTTCCTTTGCCGGCGTGGGCAACCAGCAGGCCGCCGCGCTGCGGGTCCTGGCCGGGATCGGCGGTTTCGGTGAGAGCTGTGTACGCAGGGTCCCAGGTGTCTAGGAAGGAGTGGCCGCGCTCTTCGAGCCAGCCGTCAAAGTCGGCCGTGGTGATGGCGTTGGGAAAGGTGAGCAAGGGATTTGCAGGGTCCAGGAGCTTGACGGGCGCCTGCTCGTCGACGACGCGCTCGGCGGTGCGCCCCATCGAAAGGGGGAACGGGGCGGGGAAGTTGGCGGTCTGATATTGGACGATCAGCGTTCCCCCACGGCGGACGAACTCATTGAGGCGCGGCTGGACTGCGGTGAGTTCGGGGCGCGTGGAATAGGCTCGGATGCCGATGACAAGAACGTTCCACGTGGAAAAGTCGCCTGAAACTACCTCCGCCGGGGTAAGCAGATGCGGAGTAACGCCCAATGCCTCAATGGCTTCCGGGACCAGGTCACCGGGGCCCATGATGTACCCGATGCGCAGGCCGGGGGCGATTTTCACGTCAACTTTGCCGGTTTTGAGTTGGGCGGGCTTGTAGAGGTTGTACGGACGCAGGCCGGGATAGCCGACGCACTGCCAGCCGGAATCGTAGCTGCGGTCGCCGGAATGAGCAACGGCCTGAATGGCATATGCGCCTGCGCCGGTTTTGGCCGGAGTGACCGAGAACGGAAATGGCTCGCTGTCGCCGCCGGTTTCGAAACGGAAATGACCATCGGGTGGGTCGGCGGTCCATCCGTCGGGGAGCTTGAGGGTGACCGTGCCCTCGGCGGGGCCATCGGAATGAATGGTGACGTTGACCGGCAGGGGACTGCCATCCAGAGGCAGAATGCGGGCTTCTGGATCGATGCGGACGCCGATTGCGGGTGTCACGACCAGCGGTTCGTAGATGCCACCGGGACCAACAACGCGCTGCATGGTCTGCACGACCTGGCCGATGCGGATGGGGACGCCGTCGAATGAGAACTCAGCCCACGCCGATAGGGGCCAAGGAGCGAATGAGCGCTCACGGTACTTCGGCTCCGTCAGGTCATAATAAGGCTGCTCGGTGTTGGGGCGGGTGAAATAGGGCTGGGTGGGCTCGGCGTTCGGCGCGGCCTGGACTTTGAAGATCTGGTCTGTGGCAAGGGCAGGATGATCTGCCGGGTCGATGGCGGCAGCGGTGTTCTCGCTCTTCCACTCGTCACCGGTTGCGCTCTCAAGCCAAACTCGGCTGAGACTGGCTTCGGTCGACGAACGCCCGGTGTGGACACGCACCCGGAACTCCTCGCCCGGGGTTACGCCGCGCGGTGTCTCGTCTGCCGAGCCGCCTGGGAACGGGCCGCCGCCGGAGACATTCGAGGCTTTTGTAGTGAAGGCGATGAGGTCCAGCCCGAGAAGGTCTTTGAGAGCGGATTGGAATTCGCTAATCTTTGCATCTAACTCGAAGAGCAGGCTGGCCTTGGCTTGCGGGTCCAGGTTGCTGGAAGCGACTTTCGAGTAGAGGTCGAGGGCGTCGCGGTAGATGGGAGCCAGCGCGTGGGCTTGCGTGAGAGGCGAGCATCCTTCAGGGGCTAAAGCCCCGAATACATTCTGGTGCGTGTGCGGCACGACTGAAGTCGTGCCCTGACACTCTGCGGTTTTGATTTGCTTGATTCCGGCGTCGATCAGCCGGAGACCGTCATCAAGCCAGGGAGATGGTTGGGGGCCCGCGAGTTTGAGGAGTCCAAGTAATGTTGTGTCAATCGCGACTTTTTGGTTATGAAACAGGTCAGTGCCCGTGAACGTGACGTTGGGGTCAACTTCCACCGGGTCGGCCCTGGCCCAGAGATGGTAGTTGGAGCTGGCCGGGCCGCTGAGCGTTGGGTTAGCGCCGCCGTTCTGCGACTTCTGTTCACCCCAGCCTTCTCGCGCAATCTGCAGATAGCTGCGGCCCAGGGTGGCGTCCAGCGTTCCGACCGGGATCGAGACGTCGGTCGACGGGATCTCAGCGGACCATTCGCCGGTGACGTAATTCAGGAACTTTGCCGGCGCCCACTTGCCGGTGGCGTAGTCGAACATTTTTCCGTCGGCGACGCGGGCAAAAGGAACCATGGAATAGACGACCAGCGGTTGCCAGGGCTGTAGGCCGTCTTCTAGCTGCTCGGGAAAGACGTTGGGATCGGCAGCGGCCTTGAAAACTTCCTGAGCGACCTCGCCGGAGACCTGGTGGTGACCATGGCCGTCCGTGATGCCGCCGACAAAGGTGGAGACGATGACCTGCGGGCGTTCACGGCGCACAGCCAGCACCGCGTCGTAAAGGACGCGGTCGTGGCTCCATTTGGCGAATGCTTCCTCTTGAGTTTTTGAAAAGCCGAAATCGACCTCCGTTCCCCAAAGCTGCTTTGCGCCATAAAACTCGTCGGCCTTCAGCAGTTCGTTGGTGCGGATGAGGCCCAGCGCGTCGTAGCTGTCGGCGGACATGGCGTTCTGGCCGCCTTCGCCCCGCGTCAGCGTCAGCAGAGTGCAACGCACGCCCAGGCCGCGTGACAGATAAGTGAGCAGCGCGCCGTCTTCGTCGTCGGGGTGGGCGACGATCATCATCAGGCTGGCGGTGGTCGAGAGCCTCTTGAGAGATTGCTCGAGCGCCGCCGCGCCGCGGTCTTCAGCCAGCGGCAGCGCGATGGCGTTGGGCTCGTCGTGGGGAAGCTGCGCGATCTTGCTCTCTTGCGGCGTGGACTGCTGGGCGGTGAGCGAATGGGCGCTCAGCAGAATCAGCGCGAAGAGCACCGCGACCGATGCCGATCCAAAAACTCTGCGAACTCTGTCAGTGAAGAACATAACTCCCGTCAGTGTACAATCCGGTGAGCGCGTTCGCCCATGCCTCAATCGATGCCCATCTCCGCAGACTCCGGATCGCTCGAACGGCGCATCGGCCTTTGCTCCGCCGTTCTCTTCAACATGCTGGAGATGATTGGCGTAGGCCCGTTCATCACGCTGCCATTGGTGATTGCCGCTGCGGGCTACCGGCTTTCCGTCTGGGCATGGGTACTGGGCGCGGTGATCGCGGTTGCCGACGGGCTGGTTTGGGCGGAGCTGGGCGCGGCGTTTCCTCGCGCTGGCGGGTCTTACGCGTTCTTGCGCGAGATATACCGGCCAGACGGCGCAGGCAACTGGCTCAGCTTTCTCTACGTGTGGCAGGTCAGCTTTACCGCGCCGCTTTCAATTGCTTCCGGCTGCATTGGGCTGTCGAGTTTTCTGGCCTGGTTCTGGCCGGGGATGGATTCGCCGCCGATCGCTGCTTTGCCGGCCTTGCACTACACCAGCTTTGCCGCCGCGGGCACCTGTCTGCTGGTCACGGCGCTGCTTTATCGCAATCTGTCCTCGGTCACGCGGCTGGCGTGGGTGCTGTTTGCCGGTGTGCTGGCGGCCATTGCAGGGGTTATCGTCTCCGGATTTGCTCATGCGGCGGCGACTGGCGGTTGGCAGATGCCAGCCTCCGCTCATCTGTCATTGCCGATGGCCTTGAGCGGGCTGGCGCAAGGAACGCTGCTTGCGACCTATTGCTATTGGGGCTACTACAACATCACCTTCCTGGGCGGCGAGGTGCGGCGACCGGAGCGGACCATTCCGCGCGCGATTCTGCTTTCTGTGCTGTTTGTCTCGGCGTTTTATGTGGCCATGAACCTGGCCGCGCTGCCATCGCTTCGTGGTGCAGTTGGCGGAATTGGCGTTCAAGCTGGAACAACAGCCCGCTTGCAACTGGTGGCCGAGATCGCTCAATCGGCCTTTGGTTCGTGGGCCGGACGCCTGATGGCCGCGCTAATCGTTTGGACTGCATTTGCCTCGGTGTTTTCGCTGCTGCTGGGCTATTCGCGCGTGCCTTACGCAGCCGCGCGCGATGGCAACTACTTTCGTTTTCTGGCCGCGGTGCATCCGCGCTACGGCATTCCGCACCGGTCGCTGGTCGCGCTGGGCTTTGTGGCGGCTTTGTTCTGCTTCTTCTCATTGGCGCAAGTGATTACCATGTTGGTCATCACGCGCATCCTGCTGCAATTCTTTCTGCAACAAGTCGGCGTGATGCTGCTGCGCGTGCGACGGCCGGATCTGGCGCGGCCATTTAAGATGCCGCTCTATCCGCTGCCGCCGCTAATTGCGATGGCCGGCTTCGTCTTCATTCTGGTCAATCGCAGCCATGCGTTGGGCGGGCTGGCCGTGGCGGCGGGGATTGCATTCAGCGGGACCGGGATCTACCTGGTCAGAGCAAAACGGCTGGGGCAATGGCCGTTCTTGCCGCCAATCTGATTTTGGACTTCTCTTGCCTTCGCGCAACCCGAATCGCGGTCATCAAATGTATCTTGTAACTTGGGAGGCCCCGATTGTGTCTAATAGATGCGATTGCAAATTCTGCAACGATCCCCGCGCGAGGTCAACCCATGCTCATCGGTAAGCTGCCTGATATTCCGTCGTCCGCGATCACCTCGAAAGACCAGTACCTGAACCGCCGCCGTTTTCTGCGCGGTGCGGTCTCCGGCGCGGTGGTGGCGGGTGCTGCAGTACTGGGCGCGGACCGGCTGGCCGGTATACTCTCGCCGCGTATTGGCGCACTTGCGGGAACAAAGCTGGAGACGGTGAAGAGCCCGCTAACCACCACCGGCGAGCAACTGACCAGCTACGACGACATTACCCACTACAATAACTTCTACGAGTTTGGCGTGAACAAGGATGAGCCCGCAAAAAATGCGGGCGCCCTGCCCACGCGTCCATGGACGATTCGCGTTGACGGCAAAGTGAAGGCGCCGAAGACCTTCGACATCGATACGCTGCTCAAGCTGCGGCCGCTCGAAGATCGCGTCTATCGCCATCGCTGCGTCGAGGCCTGGAGCATGGTGATTCCCTGGGTCGGCTACTCGC
>CAZSVJ010000123.1:0-10061 GCA_964610185.1 uncultured Occallatibacter sp.
CACCGGCCTTCCCAGGGACAGGTTGATCACGCGGATGTTGTAGCGGCTGCGCAGCAAGATGGCTTCATCGATGGCGGCAATCACTTCGCTGTCGGTGCCCGCGCCGTTCTTGTCGAGTACCCGAAGATTGATTAGGTTCGCGTTGTAGGCGATGCCCTTGAATGTATAGGAGTCAAAGAAACCGGTAGATTGGAAACCGTTACCAGCGATGATTCCGCTCACATGGGTGCCGTGGCCGTACTGGTCGGACGCGCTGCCCAGGAAGGCGCCAGTGAAGTCCTGGCTGTAAACGAGATTGAAGAAGTTCAAGTCGAGGTTTGAGGCGATTCCGCTGTCGATAACCGCCACTCCGACTCCGTTGCCGGTCAGGCCCCCAGCCCAGGCCGCGGGAGCATTCACCGTGCCAGTGTGATAGTCGAGGGTGGGTGTTGTACCGGCGCTTTGGAGCTTACGATCGGGCGAGATGTAGACGACATCGGGGTCGCCGGCCAGATCGGCCAGCGCCGAAGCCGGCATGGTGTAAGCGCCGCCTTTAAAGTGGATATATTGCCGCTTGATCGTGCCGCCCCTGCGCAACACTTTCTGGTGGTATTCCGCCGTGGGCGCATGGTTGAACTGCACGATCACGTCGACCTGGCCGGAGACATTGCTCTCCTCCAGGTCGGGAGAAATCTTGTGTGGGCCAGCAAAAGCCAGGCTGGCTCCAAGGATCAACGTGCATATGGTAAGGAATGTTTTCCTCGACAATGTGTTCTGGGTTCGTTCGGACTGCATTGCTTTCTCCCTGGTTTGCCTTTTGTTGCGTTGCGGAAGACTATGAAAGCCAAGTGACTGAAGTGCGGCATGGTCTGAATATCGGTGCAAACTACTGTGACGGAAATTACGCGGAGGTGGCGAGGGTGCAGGTCTTTGGCAATCGTGATTGAGATTACAGAGGGTTTCTCGCGTCGAATCGGTCCTTTTCGTGTTGCCTTTTGGAGTTGCCGCGTGCTGTGCAGTTTTGAAAACATAGAATTCCCAAATGACTGAGGTGCGGCATACTCCATGTTTCGGATAGATAGGTTTGCGAGATCATGGTACTAAGGTGGGATATGGAAGATTCACGGTGTTACGAAGGGAGATTTTCACTTAGAGTCCAGCAGTTTATGCATTGAATCTGTGCTAATGCGCGGAAGCAGGATGCTGCCTCCGCCGACAGACGATTTATAGGGCGTGTTTCAAAAATGGTTGCCAAGTCTCGGTTGAAGTCGCGCTGGGGTTAAAACCCCTTCGTATTCCAGCCCTTTTTCGGCACGACTGAAGTCGTGCCCTGTTACAAGGCGGGTTTTTGAAACAAGCTCCAAGCAAATGTTCAGCCCATGGTTCGCAAACTTACTCGTGGTGCTCGAATCTGGAGCCGCAATGAGACAGAAGAACCTGAACCGGAATGGGAAGCGCGCGCAGCAAGGAAAGAGTTGCGGGATGTTGCGCTTGTTCAACTCGTTCAACTTCGAAGTTTTCGGCGATCGTGCCATCGTGCAGCACGGCGACCCGGT
The DNA here is from genome assembly GCA_964610185.1 of uncultured Occallatibacter sp. GTDB lineage: Bacteria > Acidobacteriota > Terriglobia > Terriglobales > Acidobacteriaceae > Telmatobacter. Next base: position 1,536 of record CAZSVJ010000123.1, read on the forward strand.
CGCACAACTGCAACACAGAAACCAGGTCGTGGGAGATATAGAGAAGCGCAGTTCCGTTGTGCCGATTCAATCGTTGCAGTAGCATGATGATCTCAGCCTGCGTCACCGGGTCAAGGGCGCTGGTTGGTTCATCGGCAATCAGGATCGAGGGGCGATGCAAAAGGGCCAGAGCTAGCAGCACCCTCTGCGCCTGTCCAACCGAGATCTGTCCGGGTTTCCTTCGCAGAAAGCCATCGTCATCCACGGGCAGTTGCACCTCTTCCATCAATTGCTGTAGCCGCCGGTCCAACGCATTCCTTCCTGTCGACTCGTGAGCGCGCCACGCCTCCTCGAAGTGCGATCGCAACGAAACAGCCGGGTTGAGCGCGGACATCGGGCTCTGTGGAATGAGCGCGATTTTTTTGCCGCGAATCCGACGCGCATCGCGTGGCGGCAAGGTGAGCAGATTTCTTCCATCGATGAGAACTTCGCCGCGAGCTTTGCCGCCGCGCCACGAAAGCAGTCCCAGCAGCGCCATGGCGAGGGTAGTCTTGCCGGCCCCGCTCGTGCCGATCATTCCCAGCGACTCTCCGGCGCAAAGGTCGAACTCCACATCCTGGAGGACACACTGCCTTCCATATTCCGCCCGCAAACGAACGTGCATCACGAGAGGATTCATCGCGCGCCTGATTTCGCATTGCCCGCATCGCGGCGGAGGAACTCAATATTCCAGACAGGCCCCGGCGACAGGATCGCCGGATTGACTCCGCGCAGTTGGGATGAGATGGCCTGAAGAACGTTTGGATAGACCAAATAGATGAATGGCTGCCTGTCTGCCACGATCTGTTGCACCCTGTCGACGGCGGCCTTGCGATCGGATTGCGAAGGGCTGGAGGCCTGGAACTGCATGCGCGCGTCGATTTCAGCTTCCCAGGGCGTTGCGGGCGTTTTCTGCGAAGGATTCCACTGGTGGTTGGGTGAAGAACTCAGCCACATATTCATCGTCGAGCTTGGATCCGGCTCCGCGTTCGACGTTCCCAGCAAACATGCTTCATAGTCCTGCTTGTGCATGAGCCGCTCAATCAGCGCGGGAAAATCCAGCGCGACGATGGTAACCTGCATTCCGATTGCGGCCAAATCCTGCTGAATCATCGCGGCCATTTTCTGTCGCTGCCCATTACCCGCATTGAAAACAATGGAAAACTTCACCAGGTGGCCCGCGGCATCATAGAGCTGATTCCCGCTGCGATGAAATCCAGAAGCGGCGAGGGTCCGGTTGGCTTCAGCGACACTCTCATGCGGGTAATTGAGCAGGTCGTTATGCCATATTTTGTTCGCCGGCGAGATAAAGCCGAATGCCGGGGTGGCGTGTCCATCAAAGGCTATGCGCGCGAGGTCGCCACGATGGATGGCCTCCGAAACTGCAACGCGAAAGCCTTGATTGGAAAACCATGCTCTCTCGAAATCCGGCAACGGAGCGGCCGGAGACTGGTTGAACCAGATCTGCTCGGTATTGAGGGAGGCGCCAAGGTCGTGAACCGATTGCGGCGATTTTTGAGCGACAATGGCGAAGTAATCCGGAGAGAGGTTGTCGATCAAGTCGTACTCGCCGCGCAGAAAGAGCGCGATCTCCTGCTCGCGATTGTTCAGGATATCGAGCCGCAGGCCTGTGGCGTACGGCAGTTGCAGGCCGGCGCTATCCCGCCTCCAATAGTATGGGTTGCGTGTCAAACGAATGTACTGGCCTCGCTGATAGCCGGACACCGTAAACGGGCCCGACGTGACCCGGCCCTCACTGGGACGGTTGGCCGGCTCGATGACGATCTCATCGAATAACTTGTCGATGCCCACGATGCGTTTCGGCAAGTGGATCTGGACCGTGAGCTTGTCCGGCGTTTCGACCGCAACCTGCCCTGGCGAAATGAACGCATCCGCAACCACGGCTTGCGTAGAGGGATCCAGCACGCGCCGGAGCGACCATGCAACATCCGCCGAGGTCAATGCCGAACCATCGGAAAAGCGCAATCCGGGGCGCAGCTTGAACACAATCAGCGTACCTTGAGGGGAGACGTGAAAGCTCTCGGCTAGTTGCGGCTCCGGCTCTTGGGTTTGGCGATTGAGCCTGAGGAGCACGCCGCCGGTAAGATAGCGCACCAGTTCGGATGCCTGGTCGTCCACCTTGGCCGGGTCGAAGGTTTTCGGATCGTAGTGGATAGTCCAGGCGATCTCGCCCTGCTGCCTGGGAGCGGCCTGGCACGGAGCATGAACGGCAATCAACACCGGCAGTACGAGAGCAACAAGTGAACTACGCAGCGGGCTACGCACCGGCTTGAACCTCGCTGCTGAAGGATTCGAGAATCAAGAGCACAACAACCAGAAGCGCGATCGGAAGGTATACCCAATGAGATTGCGCGAGCAGGGCGGAGTTGTCGAGCTCAAGCAACATTGAGCCCCAGGACGGCAGGGGTTCCCCGACGCCGAGACCAAGGCTGCCCAGATTGGCCTCCGCCGCGATGAATGCCGGCACGCAGATCAGAAACTGAGGGAGCATGAGCGTGCGGAGATGCGGCGCCAGGTGCAGCCGCATCAGTTGCAGAGGCCTGAGTCCGCAGGCGCGACCGTGGATCATCCATTCCGATGCTCGAAGAGCCATTGCACCGCGATAAATGGCTCGCGCGCAAGCCGGCCAACCAAGGACGGCAAGGACCAGAAAGGTAGCCACGGCCGTCACCGGGGGCGAGGCGGTCAGCGGCAGTAACGACCGGACCATCATCAGCAGAAACAGCCAGGGTAGAGAGAGAAAGACGTCGCTAATAAAAAGCAGGATGGATGCGAGCCATGGAGGACTGAAAGCCGCAAGCAAGCCGAACGATGCGGCAATAATGGTTGTGATAGCTGCCGCGACGGTTGCACCCGCAAGCCCGATCAGCAGCGCCGCGGCAACGCGAACCGTTCGGTCGCGGCCTAGCTCATCGGTTCCGGTGGAGTGCTGAGCCGATGACGGGGCCATAATTGCATCTCGATCTTGCATGGCATAGTCATATCGCGACAGGCGGACAGTGAGCGCGGCGGCGAAGATGAGGAGCGCGAGCAATAGGAGAGCAATTCGCTTGGTCATGCGGCCTCTTGCGTGAAGTCGCGCGTCGAGAGCATCCCTGCAAATCCAACGACGCATGCCATCAGAAATGTGATTGCAACCAGCACCGGAAGGTCGCGGTTCATGACCGCCGACCACGCAAGCTGACCCACTCCGGGCACCGTAAAGATGACTTCGACAGGAACCAGAGCGCCCAATGCGGTGACGATCGAAAGCGTGGCGAGAGCAAAAAGTTGTGGCACAACGTTCGGAAGGATGTGCGTACGCACCAAAGCCGGCGCCGATAGGCCTCTCGCCCTGGCCTGCAAAAGATGCGGCGAGCGCCACGCCTCTTCCAGCAAACTGCGAAGAAACTTGAAATCCCGAGCGGCAATCAGGAGCGAAAGAACCAGGACCGCGCCACCAACATTGGCAAGTATGCAGGCCGTTGCCATAGCCGCCGCGGGAATGGCAAGCAAAATAGTGAATGGCGCGCCCCAGAAAAGTCCGCCTTTGCGCAGGCCGCTAATCGGCAAAGCCGCGAAGGCCGCCAGCAGCCATCCGAGAACAATGCCCCTCGCCAGCAGCGAAGCTGAGACAGGCGCGCGAGCCGCAATCAAACCGGAGACCGGCACGCTGTATTGGCGCGACTCGCCAAATCCTCCATTAAGCCATTCTCGTGCTTCTTCGACCGCGATCTTGAGCAGGGTCTGTTGCTGGGTCACCTGAATTTCAACTCGCGCAGCCTCCGCATACCTTGCATCCATCTCTCGAGCATCGGAGAAAAAGCCTGGGGCAAAGCGAACCAGCAAGATGGTTCCAGCTGCGGCGAACAAAACGAGGAGCATGGTACGCGCTATTCGGGTTGAAATTGTCAACAGGAAGCTCACGACGCCTCCGCGATCTTGGTGATCGGCGAAGTTAGAAGATCGACGGCCTTACGATTTCGCCCGGCAATTGACTCGCGCCGCATCTGCCCCGGGACTTCGTCCGGAGAATCCATCTTCCAATTCTAGGCTGCATCGGGCCGATCTCATTTTTATCGGCAAAACACTTTCATCTTCAGGCCTCATTCGGGAATTTGCCGGTGACCGCGGCCTCAACGCAGCTGGGGGGCGACAGAGTTTGCGAGATGTGGAATTAAAGGAACCATCTCTTTCGCACCGTTGTGGATCAACGGTCCACCATCTGCGTTGAGGACCTCTACAATCTGTTTTCATTCATTGTGGAAGAGGGATATTCGGCGTTGTGGTACCGGTCGCTTCACCGGTCCGGAGCAGATTAGCCACTATTTCTGGTACGATCTTTAGGATGCGCCTCATATTGAGCGAGAGAGTTGAGATCGCGCTCCGCGCTCTTGAGCCTGAAGAGGAAAAGGGCGCTAGGAGTGCGCTACAGGTCCTAGAGCACGAGGATCCCCAGCAAAATCGTAAATTGTGCCCAAGGCTTTCCTCAAGCGAGGAACCGGACCAGCCGCTTCTCATGAGTGTGACCCCTCGCCTTCGCGCAATTTTCAAATACCTGGAAGACGACAGTGAGGTCATCGTGGAGGACCTGGTTTCGCACGCGGTCTTAGAGCGGTATTTCCGCAGGGTTTACAGTTGACAGATTTTAAGAAGCATCAGATCTCAATCGTTCGGGGATGGGCTCACGATGCCGGGCTTTCTTGTTGGCAGTTCCTTAGCCAGACCGATTGATGGCTCCATATCGCGAGCCCCGGCAATCGGGAATCACTCACCGAACCACGCCCGCGTCTCTGGTGGGCCAATAGACGAACACCGCTTTGCCATAAATGAGAGATCGGTCCACAGGGCCGAACTCGCGGCTGTCGGAAGAGATCGACCGATGGTCGCCCATCATGAAGTAGGAGCCTTCGGGAACGACCATCTCCGGCATGGACTTTGAATCGCGATACTCCTCCGGCACATAGCCTTCGTCCAACCGCTTTCCATTGAGCCAGACCTGGCCGTGGTCAATGCGCAGACGGTCGCCGGGCAACGCGATCACCCGCTTGATGTAGCTCTTCTCCGGGTCGCGCGGATACCTGAAAACCACCACGTCGTCGCGTTCGATGGCCGCCACGCGATAGACGAACTTGTTGATGAACAGGCGGTCGCGATCTTCCAAGCGCGGCAACATGCTGGTGCCTTCCACCCGCACCGGCTGGTAGAGAAAGGTAATAATCAGCACCGAGGCAACCACTGAAATCAGCAAATCGCGAACCCACAATCCGATTCCGGCGCTCTTGCGCGGAGGTGAGGGCGCAGGATTTGGGTCCAGCTTGCCGGGAAGGCCGGTTTCAACGACAGAGGTCAATTGAGGGTCTGGAGGATTTTGGGAGACCGTATGCATCTTCTCTTAGATTACCCGAAATCACGAGCAGCCGAGGCCACCGGGCGGGCATAAAATGCGGGCTCGCATCGGCTTTTCGAGCGGTTTCGGTTGGTTGGCTGCGGGAACCAGGGCTGGGGCGCTGCCCGGCTGGCCGACACCGGCAAGGTTTTCTTCCTCCAGAAACAGCGGCCTCTGCAGCAGCATTTCCACCTGTGTTCCGCTCTCGATATTGACGTCCGCGCCGCGCGTGAAGAGCGAAACCAGACCAACGGCGGCAAGCCCAGCTCCAACGCCGGCCAATCCGCCGGCAAGAGGATGCCCGGACGCGAGCCCGCCGATCGATCCAACTGTACCTCCGGTTGGAATGGCAATCTCTGCCGCCTTGCCTGCATTCCGTCCCCTGTCCGCATCCTGTTGAATGGTTCCCTCGCCATTGTCTTTCACTTGCTGTGTTTTTGCGCCGGGAAGGCTGTTGACCAGGCCGGGAATCTCCACCACCGTGCCATTGGGAAAGATCATTGATGTAAAGTGCATGTCCAGTTGCGACTTGCCCTTCACTCGTCCCGCGCGCGCAACCCGGTCCACAATGCCCTGCACGTAAACCCCGGCAGGAATCATGACCTTGTTTCCGACCACGACCGGAAAGATCGACGCCAGGTACACGCCGTCGCCGGGCTTGGCGCTCCTGGTATTGATGCCGCTCCGCAACTGGAGCAGAACCTTGGTGCCGGCTGGAACGGTGTAGATCTTCTTGGCTGGAGCGGGCTCTGGAACAGACGTTGGGGCTGGCGAAGCCACGTTGGCAGATGGCTCTGCGATCAATGCGGCAGGCGCTTGGATCGCCTGGTTCGCATCCGAGGCCGGGGAGGGCTGCGCAGGCTGATCCGATGCGCTTGCGGCATGCTCGGACGAGGCCGGCGTCTGGGCAAAACTGGCGAAAGGAGGCGCTACCAACAGGCACACAGCAATTGCAGCCGTAAACATTACGCGCGAAAAGCGCATGAACCCCTCCGGATGTCCCCTCTTGCAATAGACGAATCGTTCGCATCCAAGGATAGCCTCATTTAATAGGCTAAGCATAAAAATCAGTCATCGAGGGCTGCGGTGGCGTTCAATTCGCGTTACGATGCAAAACAGCGATGCAGACGAAAACCGCTGATCCGAACCCGTCCGCTGCCGGCCCAGGTGGCCGATTTGCCACCGTTTACCGCGTTCTGTCCGACGCAATCGCCGCCCGCGCCTTCCCCGGTTGCGCCTTCGGCGTGCTGGCCGGCGGAGAAGTCGCACTGCAAGGCGCACTGGGGCATTTTACCTACGACGAGGGGGCGCCTGCCGTTTCCGCCGAAACCATTCACGACGTGGCCAGCCTCACAAAGGTAGTCTCAACCACGTCCGTGGCCATGCTGCTTTACCAGCGGGGCCTGCTCGATCTCGAAACCCCTCTGGGCGACTTGCTGCCCGGCTTTGTGGTGGGCCGAGCGCCAGGTGAGCACGCTCGCCAAGTAATGCTGCGCCATCTGCTGGCGCACAGTTCAGGCCTGCCTGGCTACGCGGACCTTTTCCGCAAAGCCGCAACGCCTGCCGCGCTGTTTCGCGCCTGCCTCGAGTTGCCCCTCGAAGCCCAGCCCGGAGTCCGCGCTGAATACTCCGATCCTGGCTTCATCCTTCTCGGCAAGGCGTTGGAGGTTTATACGCGCCAGCCTCTTGCAACCTGGGCCCGCCGCGAGGTCTTCGAGCCCCTTCAGCTGACTGCCACACAATTTTGTCCACCCCTCGAAATGCGGCCTTCAATGCCGCCTACCGAGGAGGACACAACCTTTCGCCATCGCCGCATTCAGGGCGAAGTGCAGGACGAAAATGCGTGGCTGCTCAACGGCGCGGCCGGGCACGCCGGACTTTTCTCCAATGTGCCGGACCTGCTGCGCTTTGCAGGCGAAATCCTGAATGCCGGGCAGGAAACCGCTGCTGAATCCGCAAAGGCGCGCCTGTTTGACCCAGCCACCATCGAGCTCTTCGCTCAGCGGCAAGGTCCTGAAGGCAGCTCGCGGGCGCTCGGCTGGGATACGCCCTCTGAGAATTCCACGTCCGGCCGGCATTTCTCCCCGCGCTCGATCGGGCACCTGGGCTTCAGCGGCTGTTCTCTGTGGATTGACCGGGACGCCGGGATAGCCGCCGCGCTGCTCACCAACCGGACCTGGCCCGACCGCCAGTGCCGGTTGATTCGCGAAGTCTGGCCTGTTTTTCACGACGCAGTTCGGGAAGCGCTTGCATGAGCTTGATGCCTACCGTTTTCACGGCGGGTACGTGCAATCAAATTCTTCTTTGATTTGACAGGTTTCCAGATACAATGAATTGTTGGGGACCATACGCATGCTGACAAGTCCGACGATGCAGGATACGCCAGGCGCCGAAGCAATCGATCCAAAAAAAGACCAGGCCTCCCTGCTTCAAGAGTTGACAACCGAGAGCCAAAACGAGGCTTCTCAGGGGTTTGACACAAAATCCGCACTGGAAATTGCCCGCATCATCAACCACGAGGATGTGAAGGTTCCAGCCGCAGTCAAAAAGGCCATTCCGGAGATCGCGCAGGTCATCGATCAGGTGGCCCGATGTCTTCGCGATGGCGGGCGGCTGATCTATGTCGGCGCCGGATCCAGCGGTCGCATTGCGGCGCTCGACTCCTCGGAATGTCCCCCAACCTATTCAACAGCTCCAGGCCAGGTGCAGTACATCATGGCCGGCGGACCGAAGGCGTTAGCCTCGGCCGTTGAGGTCAACGAGGACTCCGAAGAGCTTGGCCAGCGAGACATCGCCCGCCGCCGCCCCACCCGCAAAGACGTTGTCGTTGGCGTCTCGGCCTCGGGCCGCACCCCTTACGTTGTAGCCGCAGTGGCCTATGCGCGCGCCCGCGGAGCCCACACTGCCGCCGTTACATGTAACCACGACGCGCCCCTGACTGCTGCCGCCGATATTGCCATCATTGCGGACGTTGGCCCCGAAGTGATCTCCGGTTCCACGCGCATGAAGGCCGGTTCCGCACAGAAGATGATTCTGAACATGATTACTACCGGCGCAATGACCCGCCTGGGCTATGTGTACGAGAACCTGATGGTGAACGTGCACATGCAGAACTCGAA
>CAZSVJ010000124.1:0-10043 GCA_964610185.1 uncultured Occallatibacter sp.
CTTCGCGAAACAGGTTGTGATCGTCCACCATCAAGATGCGGGTTTCATCCATCACAATTCCTTTTCGGGTGTTATTGCCTGGGGTAAATCCACTATAAAACAAGCTCCGTCGGCAAGATGCAGGTAGCGCAGCTCTCCGCCGAAGGAACGCATGAACGCTCGTGACAGGTAAAGGCCAAGACCGGTTGCCTCAGCCCCGGCTTGAAATGGGTGAAATAAGTGCTCGGGCTGAACTACACCGCCGCCATTGTCGGAGAACTCTACGTGAACCTGCTGGCCTTCGCGTCTCGCAGTAACAAACAACAGCCGGCGGTCCTTTTTTGAAAGCGCTCTGGTGCTATTCGTGATCAAGTTCAGAAACACTTGCATGAGGCTTGGCCGGTCAGCCAACACCAGCGGTAAATCCGGTTCCACAATCCACTGCGTGAGAATACTCTCCTCTTGCAACGAGGGCGTAACCACGATCTTCAACTCATCAAGCAGGACGGTAAGATCGACTTCCGTTGCGTGTGAGGTTGTTTCGCGGATATTGACGTTCGCTATGCGTTCGAGCGCCACGGCCAGGCTGCCCAGCGCCTCGAAGTCCTTGTTCCCGGTTAGCAAGCCGCCGTGAGCGAGGTTCTGATGAACGACGGCAATGGCCCCGCACACATTGCGCATCTCGTGAAAGACTGCGCCGACCGCAATCCGCGAGCCGGATAGAAGCTGATTCAAGCCTGAGACTTCATGCGCGCGGAGATCCTCCGATGCATCGAGCACGATTGCGGTGAGCCGTGCTCCGGCGCTCGTCCAGTAAGTAGAGAAACATATCTCGGCAAGAAACGTCTCGCCATCAGCTCGCAGGCCGCGGGCTTGCATCACGGTACGAAGAAGCTGCTGCGATGCATCTTGTAGATGGACGTTCGTCAATGCGGGAAGATGATCGTAGATAACTCTTCCCGGAAGCTTGCCGTTCTCGGCTCCGAGCAAGCGATGCGCCGCTTCATTGGCCATTAAGACAGTACCGTCCTCGCCCATGGTAAGAATGGCGACGGGGCTGCTCTCGATAAGAATCTTCAATTGCTCTTCTGCTTCGTGACGGGCATCGCTCTGGAGTTCAATTTCATGAAGATGTTCGAGCGTAACTTTGCGATTGCGGATTACCTCGCGAATGAAGGACCCCGCGCCAGCGAAGGCCGCAAAGTAGAGTACATCGCGGGAGATGCCGGTTCTCATGTTCCAGGCCAGATCGCTGAACTTCTCCGCCAGCAGCGTGCATAAGCTTGCAAAGCCGCATATTTGCCAGCGATTCAATACGCTGCCCACCATCAGCATTGGTATGAGGTAAAGAAAGCCTAGTGGAATCTCCGCAACCACCCACCAGTCCAGGAGTGCGATAGCCGCAATCATGGCTCCGGCTCTGAGCAGAACCGACTGTGTCGTCCCCCTGAACAGCACTCCAAACATGCGTACCTGTCATGCCGCGCCGAAGAGGACGGTGCAGCTACCTGGATTCTAGACACGCATTACAACGCAATTCGTAAGGATTTCCCAAAGATTCGTAACTTGACCAAAAGATAGGTTGATGCTGGCGGAAAGATGGGATTGACGTGTCTGAAAGATAGGGGAGAGTAAATCTGACCCCGCTCTATGCTGAGGCTGGCCGTTACACGGTTGCGATCAATTGAAGCAAAAAGTCTTCGCTTTAGCTTGCTCTAGATGCGTACTACTCGAGGTCATTCATGCAACTTCTGAAATTCCTGCTCAGGAATCACGGGTGCGCTGTGCCTGTGGGACTCCTGTTGGCTTGGAGCTTGCCCACCGCTGCGCAACGAAGCCTCGATTGGCATCCGGACTTGCCCGCGGCCGCGCAGGAAAGCTTGACGTGGGAACAGGTAAAGGAAAAATTTGAAGCGGCGAACCCCTTGTTGAAAGCGGATGCGGCGAATGTAGAGGAGATGAAGGCCGAAGAGATCACGGCCTTTCTCCGTCCCAATCCACAGTTCACCATGACCGAGGACGGCACTGCCATCGCGCCCCACAACGGCTCGTGGCAACCTCTGCGCGGCACGGACCTTCAACCCAACTTCAGTTACTTGCATGAGCGCGAGCATAAGCGGGAACTGCGCTTGCAGAGCGCCCAGGAAGGAACAGCGATCACCGAGTCTCAGCACGTGGACCTCGAAATCAGTTTGCTATTCGGCCTGCGCTCGGCCTTTGTGCAAACCCTCCAGGCCAAGGCGGTGCTCGATCTGGCTAAAGCCGATCTGGACTACTACGACAAGATCATCGACATTAGCCGAGCCCGGTTTAAAGCCGGCGACCTTGCCAAAATCGACCTGGCCCGTATCGAACTTCAGCGCGTGCAATATGAATCTGAAATCGAGACCGCAATCGTCAATCTGCGCACGGAGAAAATCGCGCTGCTGCTGTTGATCGACGACCGTACCCCGGTGGACCAGTTCGATGTGACCGGAGCCTTCGATCTGGGCCCGGACCTGCAACCGCTCGACGATTATCACCAGATTGCGCTCGACAACAGGCCCGATTTGCGGGCAGCGATCCAGACCATCGAGCAATCGCAAACCAACCACAAGCTTGCGTGGGCCAACGGTTCCACCGACCCGACCTTTGGCGCGTGGTACACCTACAACTCCTCGAACAATAACCCAAACGGAATCCAGACACTCGGCCTCAGCGTTCAAATCCCGCTTCGAATCTTCGACAAGAACCAGGGCGAGAAGAAGCGCACGCTGATCGACATCGACAGAAGCACGCAGGCCGCAGAAGCCGCCAAGGCGCAGGTCTTCAACGACGTTGACACTGCCTACGAATTGGTGCGCAGCAATATTGCTTTGATCAAGCCGTACAAGGCGCAGTACCTCGATCAATCGGTTTATGTGCGCGACACTGTGACCTTTGCATACCAGCACGGCGGAGCGTCGCTGATGGACTTTCTCAACGCGCAAAGCGATTATCGCGTCGTTCAACTGGCCTATCTGCAACTGATCGGCGCGTACATGACGGCCGCCGGCCAAATGAATCTCGCCGTAGGGCATGAGGTGTTCAATGACAAGTAAGTCCTGCTTCATAACCGTCGTCTGCCTTGCTGTCTGCGCTTCATTCATGGCCTGCAAGAAGGAGTTCAATCCGGCGGATGGCGCGCCGCCTTCGCCCCAGGTTGTGCCCAGCGGCGATATGAGCCTGGTGACAGTCGATAAGCCCGACCAGTTTCCGCTTGTAGCAGCAAGCCAAACCGAAGCTCCAGCCGAGTTGAAGGCGACAGGCGCGGTCTTCCCCGACATTGCCCGCGAGATTCCCGTCATTTCGCTGGCCAATGGTCGTGTGGTCGACATCAAGGTCCGTCTCGACGATTACGTCAAGAAGGGCGATCTGATGATCAAGGTGCAGAGCCCGGATGTCGCGGGAGCATATGACGTGTATCTCAAAGCTGCGAACGACGAGCGCATGAACAACCTGCAATATGTGCGCTCGCAAACTCTCTTCGAGCATGGCGCTATCTCGCAATCCATGCTCGAACAGGCTGAAGACGCCGAAAAGGATTCGCAGGCCGATCTTACCGCGGCAGAAGAGGGGTTGAAGGTACTGGGCGTCGATAAGAATCATCCCAGCGGCATTGTGAACGTCTATTCGCCGATCTCGGGCGTGATCGTTGCGCAAAACGTGACCCAGGCCGCGGCTGCCGGCGTCAACCTCTCTGGCTCGGCAACGGCCTTCACCGTTGCCGATCTCACCACAGTGTGGATCATCTGCGATGTCTATGAAAATGACATCCCCAAGATCACGCTCGGACAGCCGGCGCAGATTCATCTCGTCGCTTATCCGGATCGCGATCTGACTGGCCGCGTGAGCGACATTGGTCCCGTTCTCGATCCCAACATTCGCACCGCAAAGGTGCGCATTGAGATACCCAATCCCGGCGGCATTCTCAAGCTCGGCATGTTCGTCAACGCCACATTCGAAAGCAAAACGAAAGAGAAGCATGCGGTGGTATCCGCGGACGCAATTCTGCATTTACATGACAGAGATTGGGTCTTTGTTCCGGCAGCTAACAAGCAATTCAAGCGCGTTGAGGTGCACGCCGGCAAGATGCTGCCCGGCAACCAGCAGGAAATTCTCAGCGGCATAGATCCGGGTCAGCAGGTCGTTTCGAACGTTCTCCAACTGGAAGCTACGCTGGAGGCGCAATGATCGAAAAACTCGTAGACTTTGCGCTCAAGAATCGCTTTCTAGTACTCGGAACGGTTCTGATGCTGCTTGTCTGGGGTGGAATCTCCTTCCATAATCTCCCCATTGACGCTTATCCCGATGTTGCGGACAACTACGTCAACATCATTACTCAATGGCCGGGCCACTCGGCCGAGGACATCGAAAAGCAGATCACAGTTCCATGTGAAATTGGCATGGCCGGAATCCCGGACATGAAAAATCTGCGCTCCTTCAGCCTGGCCGGCATTTCAAGCATCATGATGAATTTCAACGACGCCTCAGACAATAGCTGGAATCGCGAGAGAGTTCTCGAGCGGCTCAGCGGCATCACATTGCCGGCAAACCTGGTGCCGCAGTTGCAGACCGACTGGAGTCCGGCTGGGCAGATCTACTGGTACACCATCGAGAGCAAGAATCCAAATGTCGATGTCATGGAGCAAAAGTCGCTCGAAGACTGGGTTCTGCAAAAGCAATTCAAGAATGTTCCCGGAGTGGTCGACGTCGCAAGCTTCGGCGGCATCACAAAGGAATATCAAATTAGGTTAAATCCGGAAAAGCTCATCACCTACGGCCTGAGCATCGCCCAGGTTGAGCAGCAGCTTACCATCAATAACACCAATGCGGGCGGCAGCTTCATTGTTGCGGGCACACAGCAGATCAACGTTCAGGCCCAGGGTCTATATGAAAATGTTCAGCAGATTGAAGACACCCTAATCAAGACCCAGGCCGGCACGCCGATACGCATCAAGGATATTGCGCAAGTGGAGCAGGGGCCCAAGATCAGGTTGGGCCAGATCTCGAAGACCTACAGGGACGACCAAGGCAGGCTGATCGATAATCCAGACGTGGTTGAAGGCTCGGTTCTGCTCCGCAAGGGAGCGGACGCAGATCCTGTGCTGAGGGCGATTGAACAAAAAGTCAAAGAAATCAACGATCACATCTTGCCCAAAGGTGTGACCGTCGTTCCATTCTTGGACCGCAGCGATCTGGTCCATCTGACCACCCACACGGTGTTGCACAATTTGACAGAGGGAATTGTCCTTGTCTCCATCATTCTCTTTTTCTTCCTCGGCAATGTGCGGGGAGCACTCATCGTCGCAATCACGATTCCCTTCGCTTTGCTGTTCGCTTCCATCTGTCTCGACCTAAGCCATATCCCAGCGAATCTCCTGTCTCTCGGCGCGCTCGATTTTGGCATGGTGGTTGACGGCGCGGTCGTGATGATTGAAAATATCGTCCGCCATCTCTCGTACAAGGACGATACGCGAACCGCGCAGCAGAAGATCAAGGAGGCCGCGCACGAGGTGCAAAGGCCCGTTTTCTATGCCATCGCTATTATCATCACTGCCTATTTGCCCATCTTCACCTTGGAGTCTGTGGAAGGACGTCTCTTCAAGCCGCTGGCATGGACCGTGGCATACGCTTTGCTGGGCGCGCTGGTCTTTTCAATTGTGGTTGCTCCAGTGCTGTCTAGCGTGTTGTTCCGGAAGGGTGCCAAGGAGTGGCACAACCCGCTCATGGAGTTCCTGAAAGTGCGCTACCGAAACGGGGTCGCCTGGGCCATTCATCATCGGGTTATCGTTCTGGGGGTTAGCATTGCCGGGTTCGTCATTTCGTTGTATCTCTTGTCGAGCGTTATCGGCTCCGAGTTCTTACCGCACCTGGACGAAGGCGCGATGTGGGTTCGCGGCACTCTAGCTCCATCCACGGGGCCCGAGGAAAGTCTGGCAATCTCCAACAGAGCTCGTATAGTTTTGGCCAGCTATCCGGAAGTTACTGAGGTGATCGATCAGATCGGCCGCCCCGACGACGGTACAGACTGGACTGGATACTTTGACACAGAATATTTCGTCAACCTGAAGCCAAAGGAAGAATGGCGTCCGATTTTTCATCAGAGCAAAGACGAGCTGATCGCAACAATGAATTATCAACTGGAAAAGATTCCCGGCGTAATCTGGGGCTTTTCGCAGCCGATTGAAGACAACATGGAAGAAGCCGTCAGCGGTGTCAAGGGAGAGCTTTCGGTAAAAATATATGGGGACGACTTCAAGACGCTTGAAGAAAAGGGTAACGACGTGGTCGGCACGATGAGCAAGATTCCAGGGATCGCCGACATTGGATTGTTCCGCATCATCGGCCAGCCCAACCTCAATTTCACGGTGGACCGGCAGGCCGCTGCGCGCTTTGGCATCAATGTTGCCGACATTCAGGACGCAATTCAAACGGCGGTTGGAGGGACTGTCCTCAGCGAGGTTTTGAAGGGAGAGGCGCAATTCGACCTTGTGTTGCGCTATCAAAAGCCATATCGAGACACGAAGGAAGCGATCGAAAATGTACGTTTGCTTTCGCCCACCGGCGAACGCGTTTCGCTGGCCCAATTGACCAAGATCGGCACAACGGATGGCGCGGAAGAGATCTATCGCGAGGGAGAGCAACGGTATATTGCCGTGAAGTATGGCGTCCGCGACCGCGATCTTGGCGGCGCGGTCGAGGAAGCGATCGCCACGGTCAACAAGAAGGTTCCTTTACCCAAGGGATATCACTATGAATGGGCGGGAGAATACGAAAGCAAGCAGCGCGCCGACAAGCGGCTGGCAATGATTGTGCCAATGACAGTTGTATTGATCGGCGTCATTCTGTACTCGGCATTCAAGTCGTTCAAGTGGGCGGGCCTGATCCTGGTCAACGTAGCGCTGGCGCCTGTGGGCGGGTCCCTGGCTCTGTTGGTTACCGGCACAAATATCAGCGTCTCATCCAGCGTAGGTTTTCTCGCATTGTTCGGTGTCTCGGTGCAGACTGGCGTCATTATGCTCGAGTACATCAACCAATTGCGCTCTGCGGGGCACACCATCGAAGGAGCTGCAATCGAGGGTGCGGTTCTCAGGCTGCGTCCCATCATGATGACCGCGCTGGTGGCTACGCTAGGCCTGTTGCCGGCGGCGCTGTCTCACGGTATCGGTTCTGACTCGCAGCGTCCCTTCGCCATCGTGATTGTCGGCGGACTCATGGTCGATCTCATCATGAGCATCTTCCTGCTGCCTACACTTTACGTGTGGATTGCCCGAGAGAACGACGTGCTGCCCGCGCCGAACGCTGAATGGGCAAGCGAGTGAACGATCTTGAAGCGATCCAAAGGGCAGCGCCAATCCCATCCCCAGTAATCAGGGCTGGCGCCCGCGGGGGCATGATGCAAGAACTATCGGAGACCAGCACGTATCGCTCGCACAGACCGTCTCGCCAGCAACAGCCTCGCCTGTTGCTGGTGGGCGGCGATATAGCCTTCAAAGACGAAGCTTCAGTGAGGCTGCTCCAGGGCAGGCATTTCACGGTGCTGGCCAGAACCTCTTCCCTGCTGGAAGCGATTGCCTGCCTCGAGTCAAAGGCAATCGACCTCATTCTGCTTAGCCGGGAATTCCGCGAGGAGGAAGTGAATCTGTTTACCTTCGATGCCAGGCGTCGCGGGTTCGCCGGCCTCATCCTGCAAGCGGCCGATTCGACTTCCAATGCTCCGGAAAACGAACCCACAGAAAGTCGTTCGATTCAGGTCGGCGATTTCTTCCTCGAAGCTTCCAGCCGCCGAGTTTGGATTCGCGGAACCGAGATGCCGTGCAGACCGATGGAGTTCGAGTTATTGCAGTTTCTTTGCAAGCACCCGGAGGAGTTACTGAGCCACCAAACTCTGCTTGAAATCTTGTGGGGTAACCCAAAAACTTCGCGGCAGATGCTCAGGGGCTTGATTCGGGACGTAAGGGCCAAGGTTGAGACGACGGCAAATCCTCGATACATCGTTACACATCGTGAGTTCGGATACCGGTTCATTCCGTCGCCTGCCCCATAACCAGAACGGGCGCACACAGGTCGTCAAGCGAGAATCGCAGAAGAAGGGGCAAGGATGTCGCGAACAGTTGCGGGAAAAGGGCGGAATCGAAAGAACGCGCATCAGTCGCCAATCCTTACTTGGCTCAATTTCGTTGGACTCGGAATAGCGATTGCTTGTCTGCTTGCGACATTGAGCTTTGTCTTGATGCAGGCGCACGACGCGCTTCTGCGGCAGTGAGCATTCTGGGCCAACTGGAGCGCGAGAGCAGAGCGCAATCGGTGCCGTCGCAATTCAGTCCGGGTCTGCAGCAGCTCGCGTTGATTAAGCCGAACCAATCGACATTCATCAGGTGCTCGCAGCAATAAGACATTAGGAATTTTGGAGGGTAAATGAATAAATGCGAGGTTCGTGCTCAAATAGACGCCATCGGCATTATTCCTTGTGCGCGAGTTACGGCCCCGGAGCATGCGCGATTTGCGGCAGAGACTCTCTATGCGGCGGAAATCCCCGTTGTTGAGATCCCCTTGACCTTGCCCGAGGCGCCGGAGGTGATCGGAGAATTGGCGAGACGGTATCAGGATATGGTTGTCGGCGCCGGAACAGTTCTGGATAAGGAAGCGGCACGCCGCTGCGTCGATGCTGGCACGCGATTTATCACCAGCCCAGGCTTCATTCCGGAAGTCGTTGCGTATGCTGTAAAAGCCGATATCGTCGTGTTCCCCGGAGCTTTGACGGCGACTGAGGTGATTGCAGCGTGGCAGGCCGGATCTGACTTCGTGAAGATATTCCCGACAGCGC
The DNA here is from genome assembly GCA_964610185.1 of uncultured Occallatibacter sp. Taxonomy (GTDB): domain Bacteria; phylum Acidobacteriota; class Terriglobia; order Terriglobales; family Acidobacteriaceae; genus Telmatobacter. The sequence continues at coordinate 8,828 of CAZSVJ010000124.1, forward strand.
CGATCGGAGGCTTTGACTACGTGCGCGCCCTCAAAGTGCCTCTGCCGCAAATTCCGCTTATCGTAACTGGCGGCGTGAATCAATTGACAGCGTTCGACTACATCCTCGCCGGCGCCAGTGCGATTGGCGTTGGTAGAGAGTTGCTTCCCAAGGAAGCTTTGCACCATCGCCAGGAATATCGCATCCATGAACTAGCGCGGAGATTCCTGCTAATGGTCAAGGAGGCACGTGCTCAGCATGATGCCTGAAACCTGGCGGTGCGAGAAATCCGGTTTGCTCAAACTGAATTGCCGGGAGGGGGGTTGTTAAGTGGTCAGCGACGACGGGAATTCAGTCACAAATCACTATGGGGACTTTTGTGGCGAGCGGCGGCTTGCGCGCCCTTGTTGCGCCAGTGCCAATTAGATAATGTTTCCAATCACTTACATAAAACAACAAAGCCCCGCAGTCGACCCTGTCAGGTCTGCAAAACCTTCATGCGCTGATTCGATCCCGGCCCGCGCCTCCAATTTTTTCAACAACTTAAAAGCCAGCTAACCTGGGGACGCTTCCGCCGGTGCAGGGAATTGTGTGGGGACCCTTTTGAAAGGATAATAAATAAACGATGCCCCTTGAATGGATGGACGGTGCGCTTGCGCAAGGTCTGAAATGCTACCAAAATGAGGAGTTCTTTCTTGCTCACGAGCACTGGGAAAGTGTTTGGTTGATCTCAGAGGAGCCGGAGAAGACGCTTCTACAGGCTTTGATTCAAATAGCGGCGGCATTTCATCATCTTCAAAAGAAAAACTCAATAGGCGCCGCATCCCTGCTTCAGGCGGCAATGCGGCGGCTTGATTCGTTCCCTTCCGTCTATGGAGGCGTAGAGGTCGAGTCACTCCGGAAAAGCATTCGCGAGTGGCTGAAAAAGCTCAAGCGACAAAACCTGTCGCCGCAACTTTCTTTCCCGCGGATTCGATGACTGTAAGAAGACCTCCTTTGAGCAGCAGAACTGATTCGGCTAACCTGCAATGGGTACTGTCTAAGCTGGCGATCATTTGGAAGTTGGGCGACAGTTGATGCGGACCAACGCCCCCGAAGGGGCCATCTTTCGCCGAGGCCGCGATCCTGATAGACTACCTGTTGTTACCTTGCAGGCGCGTAGCTCAGTTGGTTAGAGCGCTTCCTTGACACGGAAGAGGTCGCTGGTTCGAATCCAGTCGTGCCTACCATATCATTC
>CAZSVJ010000125.1:0-10020 GCA_964610185.1 uncultured Occallatibacter sp.
TAATTGGCCGGCGTCAGCTCCGTCGACGCTCTGTTCCGCGACGCTTCCTGTTCGCTCTCCAACGCGCGCTTGATAACCTTATCGCAAAGAAGCTTCGAGCCGCTGTGCGACACGATCCGGAAGCTCATCCCCTGCCCCGCATCGTAGTTCGCCTCCACGTCCATCCTACCCACGATGGTCGCCGAATACCCTTTGTACTCCACCTGATAATGCCTCAGCGCAGTGAAGTGTTTCAGATCCTGAATCCGCGTAGTGGTGTGAACGCGCATCTGCTCCACAACTTCCACCGAGTTCAACCGCGTCGGCGCGCCCTCGTTCTCGGCGCACGCCCCTGTTGCGACGCAGACGAGCATCATCGCGAAACAGAGGCCCCTGAACTGTCGGGAAGACATGAGGAATAGCATACACGGGCGCACGGAATCCGAATGGCTTGTTTTGGCCGCTTAGGTTATTACTTTGGTATCCCTGAAACGCGCTCCATCGTTGGAGCGTGCAACTCCCTTCCGCGGCTGCGGCCTCTGTTGTGAGATCGAAAGTTGGGTGCCCTCGAAAAGGAAGCCCTGGAGCCGTCCAGGTTATCCTGTCAAAACACCATGATTCGACGGCCCTGTTTTCCCGTCCTGGCTGCCCTCGCGGGCGCTGCGCTCCCAATCCCTGTCGCCGCGCAGAGCCAAATTGCTGCCCAGAGCCCAATCAAGGAGGGCAGTACGAACGTGATTCCCTATCTCGACGAACAACCGGTCCGAGCCCGGCATGGCATGGTCGTGAGCGTCCACCATCTGGCCTCCGACGCCGGTGTTCAGATGCTGCGCAGCGGGGGCAATGCCGTCGACGCGGCCGTGGCTGCCGGCTTTGCGCTGGCTGTCGTTCATCCCGCCGCCGGCAATCTCGGCGGCGGCGGGTTTATGCTTTTGCGCGCCAAAGACGGCCATGCCACGTTCCTCGATTTCCGTGAGAAGGCGCCGCTCGCCGCCACTGAAACCATGTACCAGGACTCGCAGGGCAACGTCATTCCCGAGGAGAGCCTTGATTCATCTGTGCTGGGCTATCGATCCATCGCTACTCCCGGCTCCGTCGCCGGTTTGGCCTATGCCGAGCGCAAATTCGGCAAGCTGGGCTTGGAGCGGGTTATGGCGCCGGCCGTCAGGCTTGCGGCGGATGGGTTCACTCTCAGCGCGGAGGAAGCCAAGGAGCTGACCGACCCGGACCTGGCGAGGTTCCCCGATTCCAAACGCATTTTTCAGCGCGACGGCAACCTATACAAGGAGGGCGAGACATTCCGCCAGCCTGAACTCGCCCGGACCTTGCGGCGCATCGCCGCCGACGCGGACGACTTTTACCACGGCAAAATGGCGAGAGAGCTCGTCGATGAGCTTAGGAAGGGCGGCGCGCTGCTCACGCTGGAGGACCTTGCTCAATACGCGGTGGTCGAGCGCGCGCCAATCGTCGGCTCGTTTCACAACTACACCATGATCAGCGCTCCGCCGCCGTCTTCCGGCGGTATTGTGCTGCTCAGCGCGCTGAATATGCTCGAAGGTTATGACCTGGCCAAATTGGGCGACCGCACTCCGCAGTCGATCCACCTGATCGTCGAGGCTTACCGGCGGGCCTACATGGACCGCGCCGACTACCTGGGCGATCCGGATTACAACTCTATGCCCGTGGCGCAGCTGACTTCAAAATGCTACGCCGCAGCCTGGCGCGCGTCGATCAGCCCTGCCTCAGCCACATCGAGCGCCGGCCTGCATCGCCCAGACGGCTTCCTGCCTCCCGCGCCGAAGGCAGCCGGCCGGCTGCGCCCCGAATCGAACAACACAACTCACTACTCGGTCGTCGACGCGGAAGGCAATGCCGTTGCCGTGACCACCACCCTCAACGATTCATTCGGCTCCCGCGTGACTGTTGGCTCGCTCGGCTTCCTGCTCAACGACGAGATGGACGACTTCACCGCCAAAGAAGGCGTCCCCAATTACTACGGCTTGATGCAGGGCCCGGCCAACGCAATCGCTCCCGGCAAGCGCCCGCTCAGTTCCATGACCCCGACAATCGTGCTTGAGAATGGAAAGCTCCGCTTCGTCTTGGGCTCCCCTGGCGGCGCGCGCATTATTACTACCGTCGCCAACATTTTTCTCTCCGCCTCTGAAGGTGGCCTGAACATTCAGCAAGCTGTTGACGCCCCGCGCTTTCACCACCAGTATCTGCCCGACAAGCTCTATCTGGAACCGGGCTTCGCGCCGGAGACCGTTGACGGTCTCAGAGCCCTGGGCTACGACCTTGAGATCAAGGACGGCCACTGGTCGAATGGCGAGTGCATTGCTGTCGACCGCAAGAGCGGCGAGCTTCTCGGGGGACAAGACAATCGTAGCCACTACGGCAAGGCCGCCGGTTATTGATTTCCACAAGAAAAACATAAAACTGAGCAATAGTGAACAGTTTTCAAACTAATTATGGTCAATTCTGCTCATGGTGCGAACGCTAATGGGCCGTTTATCGAGCACATAGCAAGAAGAATGGAGACTCAGTTTCTGTTCCGCACATGAGCACCCCCTTGGGCAGACTTGGCGAAGCCTTTCGGAATCAACCTTCCGCAGCACTCCGGTGAGGCTGCCCGAATTTTGTTTGATGCATCCTTTCCCAGTCGTGCGATTTCAGGGTTGCAAGCCTGCGGCTCAATAAAGGTTGCGGGCTCGCGTCCCTAAGACCCTAGTGCCATCAAAGCTTGTTGTCGCCATCGAAATCAGCTTCGCGGAAAGGGAGGAAGCCAAACCGGACCATAAGTGCAATGGCGTCAATCGTATTCAGCCATTCAGAATCATCGACCCTCAACGCGCGGATGGCTTTGGTTGGTAATCTGACCTTGCGATGCAAGGTTTTTGTTTGATCGCATCAAAGCTGTCTATAAACAATTATGTTCTAAGTACTAAAGTAGCTGTGCAGCGCTGCCAATTAGATGTACGCTTCCTTACAGTGCAACCATTAGAGTTCTCTCATGTAAGGTGCTCATTGGCATACTTGAACGGAAATCCTTCCGCTTTGCACTTCGGGCCACCGTTTCACCCTTGCCTCACCAGGACCGCCGCGTTTTATGCGACGCAATCCTGGGAGTGTTAGCTGCAAGAAAGCATCCCATTTCCCAGTCCTGCGTAATCGGGGTGCAAGCCGGCGAAACCCCATTCTCAGATCCGCTGGCTTGCCTCCCGATTTCGACTCCCTTATTTCGAGCTTGCCAGTTCCTGCCGCAATCCCTCCGCGATCCCAACTCCTCTATCTCTGAAGTGAGACAATCGAATCAGCGCCCGGTTTGTCATCCAACCCAATCCGGCGCGGGGGATTTCATTGACCATGCTGCGCGTCCTCTCGACGCACCTGTTTCTCAACCAGCGCCTTCATCCGGGGCTTCTCGAACTGGCCTCGCGGTCAGGTGTTGCGGCCGTCGAGATCTTCGCCGCCCGGCAGCACTTCGACTACACCAGCCGCGAACACGTTGCCGAGCTGACCAACTGGTTCCGCTCCAATACGCTTGAACCGTTCTCAATGCACGCGCCTCTGTTCCCCGACCGCGAAATGGGCCGAGCCGGAGCGCCCGCCTGCAACCTGCTGCACCCTGAGAAATCGCGCCGCATTGACGCCATGGACGAAATCAAGCGCGCCCTTGAAACCGCCGACCAGATTCATTTCCGCAATCTCGTCGTCCACCTCGGCGAGCGGGACGACAGTTGGTCGCAGCGCACCATCGAGCACGCCATTACCGCGCTTGAGCACCTTGGCGCCTTTGCCCATCCGCTGGGCGTCCGTCTGCTTGTCGAGAATCTGATCAGCGAGGCCACCACGCCTGCGCACCTGCTCCTCATTCTCGAAATGGGCCATTTGCCCAACGTGGGAGTCTGCCTGGATATCGGCCATGCTCACATCACGGTGGGCGTCGCCGAGGCTTTCGCCACCCTGGGCAGCCACATCGGCTCCGTCCACGTCCACGACAATCACGGCATGAAAGACGAGCACCTGTGGCCCGGCGATGGCACCATCACCTGGCCAGCCACGGTGGATGCGCTCAAGGCGCTTGCATCCCCTCCCGCCACGGTCCTCGAAATCCACCAGTCCTTTGGCGATGCAACCAGCGAAATCCCCGGTCTTATCGGAAAGGCATTCACTCTGCTGGCCTGACAGGTGCGTTCAACCGAATGCCCCCGCTAACTCGATGACTCAGCCCAACCGTGCAACTTGCAATCCCGGTTTCATTTCAGCACCAGGCTCAACTCTTGCGCCGCTGAAGACGATCCACCGCTGCCGGAACAGGTCACTGTAATCGTTACTGTCGAAGCCCCAGCCTTCGCCGCCGCACTGCCCGTAAACGCCAGCGTTAGACTCATGCTCCCTGAAGTCGCGGTATTCACATTGCTGATGGAGGGCGTTATCCCCGCGGGGAGTCCACCCAGCATGAACGAGCCCTCTGGGATCAACCCTCCCGACGCCTTGACCGTAAGCGTAATCGCCCCCGCGCTCGTGTGAACCATGGAGAGTGTGCTCGCGCTGAGCGTCAGCTGCACCGCTGGCGCCTGGGTCACCTGGACCGTGATCTGCTTGCTCGCTGTCAGCCCATCCCCGTTAGCCGTCACCGTGATTGTTGCCGATCCCACGATTGCGACGGATGAGGCCGTCAGCGTCAGCGTGGAAGAGCCGTTGTCGCCGCTCAACGTCACCGGATTGCTGCTCCACGACGCTGTCACTCCGCTCGGCAATCCGGTCGCGCTCAGCGTCACCGCCCCGGCGTAAGTCGAGTTGGCGGTCAACGAAATTACGTCCATAGCCGTCTTGCCCTGCACCACGGAAACAGAAGTTGAAGCCGGCGTAGCCGCGAGTGTTGGCGCAATGGCGGGAGCCTTTGTTACCTGGACGGTAATCTGTTTGCTCGCCGTCAACCCATCCCCATTAGCCGTTAGCGTGATTGTTGCCGATTCCACGATTGCGACGGATGATGCTGTAAACGTCAGCGTAGATGAGCCGTTCTCCCCGCTCAACGTTACTGGATTGCTGCTCCACGATGCGGTAACACCGCTGGGCAGGCCAGTCGCGGTCAGCGTCACCGCTCCGGCGTAAGTCGCGTTGCCTGTGAACGAAACCACATCCGTGACCGTCTTCCCCTGCACAACCGACAGAGAGGTCGAAGCTGACCCAATCGTCAGTGTTGGCGGCGGCGTCACTTGAACCGTGATTTGCTTGCTCGCCGAAACCGCATCCCCGGTGGCTGTGACCGTGATCGTCGCCGAAGCCAACGACGCCGCGGATGAAGCTATGAGCGTGAGCGTTGAAGATCCGTTCTCCGCGCTCAACGTCACTGGATTGCCGCTCCACGACGCTGTCACTCCGCTCGGCAATCCGGTCGCGCTCAGCGTCACCGGCCCGGCGTAAGTCGCGTTGCCGGTCAACGAAACCACGTCCGTAACCGTCCTCCCCTGCAACACGGAAAGTGAAGTTGAAGCCGGCATAACCGTGAGCGTCGGCGCAACCGCAGGCGCCTTTGTTACCTGGACCTCAATCTGCTTGCTCGCCGTCAACCCATCCCCATTAGCGGTCACCGTGATTGTTGCCGATCCCACGGTTGCGATGGATGAGGCCGTCAGCGTGAGTGTGGAAGAACCGCTCTCCCCGGTAAACGTTACTGGACTGCCGCTCCACGACGCAGTCACTCCGCTTGGCAATCCGCTAACGCCGAGCGTCACCGCCCCGGCGTAAGTCGCGTTGCCGGTCAACGAAACCAAATCCGTAATCGTCTTCCCTTGCACAACCGACAGAGAGGTCGAAGCTGACCCAATCGTCAGTGTTGGCGCCGGAGTAACCGTCAGCGAATAGGTCACATTCTGCGTTCCTGAACCGTCCGTGCCGGTGAGCGTAATTGTCTGCGAACCGGAAGACGCCGCCGCTGCAACTGTGATCGTCACAGCGGTCGATGTCCCTGGCGTAATCGACGTTGGACTGAAGCCCACCGTGATTCCCGCCGGAGTCTTAGCCGTCAATGCAACAGCGTTCTTGCCGGCGCCGCTTTCCGTCACGCTGAGCGTGAATGTTGCCGTCTTGCCCACCTGAACAGTACCGGTTGTCGCCGAAGCGGTCAGTGTAAAGTCCACACCTGTGTTTGTTCCCCCGCCCCACTCGCCAACAAGCAATGCACCATCCACTGACCCCAAACCAGTGGCCAGATTGTAGGTTCCGCCGCTTGCCGTAAACCCTACAACCCCCGGAACGCTGTTGTTGCCTGAAGGCGTCGAGTGAAACGGATTGCGCGCCGCATTGACGAGCGGATACAGCCCCGCATTCGCATTTCCCTGCCCAGTGCCGCCCTTCGATTGAACGACCAGCGCCATGACGCCGGCAAACGAGGGCGATGCCGCCGATGTTCCCGCAATGACCCAGAGCGATCCGTTCTCGTAGATGATGTAGCCGTCATGCCCCGCCGCAGCCATTGCCACATCCGGCACCGCCCGCATTCCGTTGGCCGCGCTGGTTCCGCTCACCGCTTTTTGCCACGCCGGCTCCGGATAAACCACGCTCGCACCGCCGCCTGAAGACCAAAGCCCTGACCCGCCGTTCGATCCGCTCTCGTTCCAAACCTTCTCCGGGATGTAGCCGAGCGCGGATCCGTAACTGGCGGTGTTGGTCGCGCTCCAGTACTGTGCCGGATTGGACCCCTCGTTGAATTCGGTCCCGCCCACACAGGTCGAATACGGCGAACTGCACAGCCCATTCACTGCCTTTCCCGATCCCGCGGAGGACGAACCTGAATTGCAACCCGACGCCCCCGAATCGCCGGAAGAAACAAATGCGCTCATCCCCTGGCTCGCAGCCTGCTCCCAAAGCGCGTTGTAGAAGGCGAGCTCGCTCGCCCCCATATCCTGTTCGCAACTGCCATAACTGGTGCTCACCACAGGAGCCGTCGCATGGTTCACAATGTATTGCGCCGACAGATCTACACCATCGGTGATCTGCGTCGACGCCCCCACCACAAACTTCACGGTAGCCGCCGGCGCAACCGCGCCGCTCCACTCCACGTCGAGCGTCGACTCATCCTGATCGCCCGATACCAGTCCCGGATTCGCCCCCACCAGAATGACGGTCGGGTTGTTGGCCGTTAGCCCGGAAGTGGATCGAAACTGCGCCACGTCGCTTAGGTTGATGTTGCTCCGCCCAACGATGGCAATCGATGTTCCCGTCCCCTTTGTCCCCGCGGAATAGAGCGAGTTCAAGTCGTAGATCGTGGCCCAATCCGCGGGAAACAAATAGTGCGTGCCTCCGCTCGAGTATTGCGGCCGGGCTACGGAGCTGGAAGAAATCTCCGTCCGCGCTCTAATCTCCGAAGCGCGCCGAAAATCGTGCAGCGAAACCACGCCGCCGACCACGCCCGCCAGCGCCTCGGGAATCTGCGGGTCCTGCGCATTGCCGATATGCCGCACCCCGTTCACGACATAGCGGTGAATCTCGGTATGGAACGTATCGGCTACTATCCCCGCGTTGCCTGAAAACACAACCAGCCGCCCGCTGGCAGCAACTTCGTCGACGACAAACCCGTGCCCAGCCAGCCACGATGTAATGCGCGCCAAATCCCCCGCGCTCGCCCCAAAACGCGAGCCGAACTCGACCGGCGTCAGCCATTGGTGGTAAAGCGGAGAGCCCGGATCGTGCTGCGCTTCAAGCAGAGCATCCAACTCGGTCTGCTGCGCGGCGCTCGGCTCAAGTTCCAGCACCATCCGGTCGAGCGCAGTCTCGGCGCTCACCGCTCCATCGTCAAACTCGCCTCGCGCCAACGGATGCACATTCCCCGCCAGGGTCACCGCTCGCGCTTCATCAATTGGCACTATGATTCTGTCCAGATTCACACGTTGATTCGCGCCGGTTTGACTCAGGGCTGTTACGGCCCAACCGCAGAACATCATGACTTGAAAGAGAGTGAAGCGAACGCGCGCGGATCTTGGCATGTCTGGCATCTCGGAATTAGGAAGTACGCCGGAGACCGTGGAAACATACCACGGAGTTTTAGCGTCCCTTCGCTCATCGGCGCCGAGATTGAGACCCTGAGAAGAAGTAGCCAGATTGTTAAAGAAAGAGACTTACTAATGTACCCTGTGTGGATTTGGAACACGTCAACCTGTGTGATGCTCGCCACGGCGCGGGAATTCGGCCAAGGCTATTCTTTCGCCCGTGCATGTCGGGTTGTTGTGCACACGCTCAAAAAGCTCGCAACGGGAATTCAAAATCAACCCTAGGGAGGGAATCAAGATGCGAGTACTGATCGTCTATGCGAGCCGTTACGGCGCCACCCAGGGCATCGCCGAGCGAATCGCCGGCACACTGCATCGCGAGCATCTGTCGCCGTCAGTGCAGCCTGCGCAGCAAGCAGCCGACCCGGCCGGCTACGATGCCGTCATAATCGGAAGCGCCGCCTACTACTTTCATTGGATGAAGCCGGCTAAGAGTTTTGTGCAGCGGAACTCCCGCGCTCTGGCCAGCCGACCCGTGTGGCTCTTCAGCAGCGGGCCGCTAGGCACAAAGGAGACGGACGATCAGGGTCGCGACCTGCGCGAATTCCTCGTGCCCAAGGAGATCGCTGCGTTTCGAACCATTGTGCAGCCCAGGGACCATCGCGTGTTTTTTGGCGCAATGGACTCGGCCAGGCTCAGCTTCACCCACCGCCTGGTTTACAAGCTGCCCGCCAACCGCGACAACGCAATTTTTCCTCAGGGCGACTTCCGCAACTGGCCGGAGATCGATGCCTGGGCCAATACCATTGTCGAATCGCTAAAATCGCTCTGAACACCGGCCATGCGATGCAACTCAAGCATTGGAACTGACCCGCCGCACCAGCCTTGGCGCGCGCAGTCCAGCGTTCGCCCTAGTGGAATACACCCAACATGTAGCACACCAGCAAGATCACCAGAATGCCGCCAAGCCCAATGCCTGCGCCGCCGCCTCTGCCCCACCGGCTGTAGCCGTAATATCCGCCGCCTCCGCCGAGGACAAGCACGAGAACAACAATTAGAAGAATCAACAACATTTCAGTTCTCCTTAACGCCTGGTTATACTCTCCGGGCATTCATTTCGTGCCGCGTGTTCGAGCGCGCGCAGCGCTTTCCTGTCAACGATGCAGCCAGAAAGAGCGCCGCCTATGTCTGCATGGTTTGCGGCGCGCCCTTCGCGATCTCCTTGGTACATTTGACCGCTTCCTTGGAGTCGTGAAGAGCCTTCTTGGCCAACGCCTGCGCCGATGCATGATCGCCCGAGCTGTGCTCGTGCGCGGCAGCTATGTGTGCGTACGCCGCCTTGGTGTGCAGATCCGCTACCAACGAGTCCCTGTTCTCTTCCATATTCGCCCCTCCATATTGCAAGCGCCCGAAACTCTACCATGGCGCGCGCAGTTCTTTCATCTGGAGTCTCGCACCGGCCCAGCGGCCCGCGCTGTTCAATCGGATACACAAAGAATCCAAGCTCCCAGGCAATACCGCAACCGCCCATTCCGGCTATGATGTTTTCGTCATGATTGCTGGCCACTTTCCATCGCGAATCCTCCACCTCGCCCTCGTCCTCCTTCCGCTCGCCATTCCCGCGCTCGCCAAAGATGCGCCTCTTCAGACCATCGACTGGCCCGCTACCGGGACCCCAGCCGTCCGTTTCACCTTCGACAGATTTAAACAGTTGCAGGGCATGGGCAACATGCATGCTTTTGTGATGGACACAACGGCGCAGAATCTCTCGACGAGGCTCATTCAAAGCGAAAGGTTCTCAATCTATCTCTTCGATAAGAACAAGGTTCGAATTGGCGAAGACGTGATTGCGCTCAGAAATCTTGGGGCCGGCGAAACGGTGAAGTTCGAGACCACCGTCACAACTTCCGGCGTTCCTGCCAGCGTCTCCCTTGAAAATATCGCGGAAGCTGCCAAAGCTATATCTCTCACCGTCAACTCCACCCCGCAGGGCGCCACGCTTCAATTGGACGGGACCGAACAGGGCACGACCCCGCGCATCATCAAG
>CAZSVJ010000126.1:0-9989 GCA_964610185.1 uncultured Occallatibacter sp.
GCCAGGCAATCCATCCGGTGCAGCGCAAGATGCTCTTCAAACCCTTCCAGCCTGAAAAACCGCTTCAGCGTCGAAGCCTTCATCCGTCCCGCATCCATAAACCGCATGTGATTCTCAATCAGCGCCAGAATCTGACGCGTGTCTTCATTCGAGAACCGGAATCGCCGGCAAATCTCCGCCCCAATGGCCACGCCCACATCAACGTGCCCGTCAAACCGGATTCGATCTGGCGCCCTTCGAAATGTCGGCGGCTTGCCTACATCGTGCAACAGCGCGCCCCACGCGAGCGTCGCCGAGAATCCCGCACCCAATTGATCGAGGAGCCCCAGCGTATGCACCCAAACGTCGCCCTCGGGATGAAATTGCGCCGGCTGCTCCACGCCCTTCATCCGCGCCACTTCGGGAAGCACTTCTTTCAGCAGGCCAGTCTCATCGAGCAGCTCGAATGCCCTTTTCGCCCGGCCCTCGGTCAGCATCTTCGTCAACTCGTCCCGCACCCGCTCCCGGCTTACCGCAGCGGTCTTCGCGGCCAGCGAACGAATCGAGCGTTTCGTCTCCGCTTCAATCTCAAAACCAAACCGCGCTGCAAACCTCACCCCGCGCAGCATGCGCAGATGGTCTTCCTCAAACCGCAGCTCCGGTCTTCCAATCGCCCGAACAATCCCAAGCTCCAGATCGCGGAGCCCGCCGACATAATCGATCACCGCCTCCCTCAAATCGCTGTCATCCTGAGCGACCCGGAGCGCGGCGGAGGAGAGTCGAAGGACCTGCGGTTGACTTTCCGCTTGCCGAAGGATACCTGCTTCTAGGGGTTCTGCCCCCCGCAGCGGATCAAGCAACAACCCATTGATCGTGAAATCCCTTCGCCTCACATCCTCCTCAGCGCTCTTCGTATACCGCACCGCATTCGGATGCCGCCCATCCGAATAAGCCCCATCCGACCGAAACGTCGCCACCTCCGTAGTTCCGTAGCCCTCGTCATCGCCATCGGCAACCAGCACGACCCCAAAGTGCGCCCCCACCGCAAAGGTGCGGGGGAACAGCGCCAGCACCACGTACGGCGTTGCACTAGTGGCCACGTCGTAGTCCTTCGGCACCCGCCCCAGCAGCAGGTCGCGCACGCAACCGCCGGCCAGGTACGCCTCATAGCCCACCGCGCGCAACTTGGCGACGATCTCCAATGCAGCATCGAACTGGCGGGTGGTGGGCATGGCTTCAAGATTTCGCGGGGCGGATAGTCAATCGGAAAGACGATGCCTTTCTACAATCTCCTTCGCTATTGCCACCTGCGCGCTTAAATCGTGTCCAGGGTAACTACCAAACCGTCCTGATCGAAAGCAGGATTTATATTTATCTTCTCCGCCCGCACTGATGAGCAAATTTACAAGCTGGGCAACACAATAACCACGCGAATAGGTTGCATTCGGGATTGATATATTCCTCCAGATCGGAGCACACCCCGCTTGGAATTCCTCAAGGACCGGAGATGTCTTCCTCAGCATCGATTCAAGCCCCTGAACGGTGCTGATCGACGCAAATTTAATCGATTCCACCATTGCGCCGATCTGACCTGAACTGAGGGCACCCTTAACGGGCTTCCCCAGAACCCGCCCGAGTTTCTCGTCGATCTCGCCGACAATGTCTTTCTGCTCAATGAATGCCTTGAGAGACTCTAACGTGATAGGAATCTCCGGGGATTCAGCTGCCACTTGGACCGAAGCGATACGCTCTCTCTCGTACTTCTTCCGCCTTATTTCCAGAAACTCGTGGTCGACGAGCTCAAGGACGGCCGCCAGGCGATTGAACCGTCTCTCCTCCTCAAGAGTGGAACTTGACTGTCTGTCGTACCACCCGTGATGTATTTCAGCCCACGCATGACCAAGAATCGTCGCAATCTGAATCTCAAACGTATAGCCATTGAATCGCTTGCATTCAGTGCGATCTAGCTGGGCTTTGGAGTATCGGCAGTCCAAGTGTAAAGCGCTATAACCAAATTCATTTGCTTTTCCTTTGCGTTTATCGTCTTCCTTAATTACTTCAAATTCCCGCCGAAGAACATTTGCGACTTCGTTAATCTCATCTGAATAAAATGTGATAACTCGTAGGCCGGCGACATCTGGGACGTGATCCAATTTGGTATAGTCCTTCTCAGCGCTGAGATATTTAGCTTCCAACTCCTTCTTACCCTTGACCCTTGAATTAATGGAATGAGTGGGGATGCCCTTCTCTCTTAGAATGTCCGTAACTTGCGTAATGGTTCTCTGGCAACGCTCTTGGAACAACTCCTTCCTGCGATCGAATTCAGCCAGCACCGCATCCACCGGGCTTGCACAGGTCCTGTCGCGAAGCTCTGGCATTCGGGTTGCCTTTCAAGCGGCCTCGCCTCGACGAATCAAGCGCATTCCCACATTCATATCGGGGATCCCCTCCGGTATGCCGACTGCTACGGCATTGTTCTCATCCTTGAGCGTTCCTTCGAGGTCGAGTGTGAAATCCTCTCCGTAAGTCTTGAAGACGCTCACTGCGTTCGGCAAAAACGGTTTGGCTGCAAACTTCGCCTTGAACTTGGAAGGATAGGACGTAGCCGGGTGCGGCTCTTCGTATGAGCCTTCATAGTAGTAGTTGGCATCTCCTCCCTTGATCTTTCCGTCACGCATGACAATGACACCGGAGCTATAGACACCAACGTTGCTGCCGAACTCGATTGTCCAAAGACCCTGCATATACCACCTCGCGTGGAAAAAACTCTATAGCCATCAGGCTATTCCTTGCATTCAGCCCCGTCAACCGCGCCGGGCCCCCGTATAGCTACACTGAAACCATGAGATCCCGCGGCCTAATCCTAGCCATCGAATCCTCCTGCGACGAGACCGCCGCGGCCGTCGTCGAGCGCGGCTCTCGCACGCTATCCTCCGTCGTAGCCTCCCAAATAACTACTCACTTGCGTTATGGCGGGGTCGTTCCCGAGCTGGCCAGCCGCGAGCATCTCCGCGCCATTGTTCCTGTCGTTCGCGCCGCCCTGGCCCAGGCCAACATCACCCTAGCCGATCTAGACGCCGTCGCCGTCACCAACGGTCCCGGACTGGCCGGCGCGCTCCTGGTTGGTATTACATACGCCAAAGCGCTGGCCTTCGCCCAAAATCTTCCACTCATCGCAGTCAACCACCTCGAAGGCCACATCCACGCCGTTCTGCTCAATGAGCGAGAGTCCGCATCGAATGTAAACTCTCCCAAAAAGTTGGGTGCCCCTGTCATCCTGAGCGAAGCCGAAGGACCTGCTTTTCGTCCTTTTGCGGAACGGGTCGGTGGTCAAGAACCTCAGCAAGTCCTCGACAACGAGCCCGCCCTGGCTCTGGTCGTCTCCGGCGGCCACACTCACCTTTTTCTCGCTCGCCCCACACACGACACCTGGCGCTACACCCTCATCGGCCGCACCCTCGACGACGCTGCCGGCGAAGCCTTCGACAAGGTCGCCAAGCTCCTCGGCCTCGGTTACCCCGGAGGGCCCTGGATCGACGCCCTCGCCCTCCACGGCAACCCCCACGCTGTGCCATTCTCGTTTTCGCAGATCAAAACCAAGCTTCATTTAGCCGGCAAGCCTCCCAGAACAAAAGCCGCGAAAACCGCCCCCATCGCCGACCTCGACCCGCACTTCCTGTTTTCCTTTTCAGGAATCAAGACCGCGGTCCTCCGCTACGTCGAACTCCACAACCTGCGCCCCGAAGCCGACGCCCGCCGCGAAGCCCTCTTCACCGGCCCCGACGCACCCACTCGCTCCACCATCGAGGACGCGCTTGCCACCTGCGATCCCCAGACCCTCGACCTGATCGCCAGCTTCCAGCATGCCGTGGTCGGCGACCTCATGAAGAAGACCTTCGCCGCCGCTGAATCACTCGCCGTCCGCCGCATCCTCGTCACCGGAGGCGTCGCCGCCAACCGCGAACTCCGCCAGCGTTTCACCACCGAGGGCGCTGTGCGGGGTGTACCAGTTTCATTCCCAACGCTCGCGCTATCGACAGACAACGCCGCAATGATCGCCGCCGCCGCCTGGCCGAAGTTTTTGGCCGGCGAATTCGCTCCAACCAACCTCTCCGCCGAACCATCGCTCGCCCTGGGAGGGTAAGTACATCGCTTTAATCCGATTCGCAGGATCCACGTGCGGCGAATTACTCCACGCAGCCCATCGCCACGCGCACCAATGCCGCCAGCCGGCAAATCTGGGCGTTCGTCACTGGGCGGTGCCCTAACACCGGCACCTCCAGCTGCTCGCGCCTCACTGTGCAGATGCTCTCTGCCTTAGCTACGCCATCCTCCCGAAGTCCCGTTTCCCCAGCCCTCAACAGGAGGTGTGTCGGACTCAGCTTGTGGATGGATGTTGAAAGCGGAGCTACCAGAACGGTATTCGCTCTGGGATGGCAGTTGCGATTGTCCGTGGACACCACAATAACCGGCCGCCGCCCCTTGTCCGGCGGATCGGTCGGAAAATGCGTCCACCAGATCTCCCCGCGCAGTGGATAGCGCCCCACCCGCGGTGTCAAAGCTGAGCCTCAGAAGAGTCAATGTCGGCAAGGAAACCCGGACCGGCCATCTCGGCCCATTGCTCCTCTTCCGCCAGTTCTTCATCTGAAGCCGTGTCGTAATACTCCGTAATGGCCGCTTCGATTGCCTGGCGCTTAGCCTCCAGAATCAACTCCCGCAGCAGCATCTCCAGCGCCTCCGAGTCCGACCCCGCCTTGCGCTTCTCACGCGTCTGGCTCACGAACGCCACCGCTTCTGGAGCTAGGGTGAAGCTTTTCTTGATCTTCCTCTCAGTCGCCTGTATTGTCATACTGATTATCGTACTCCAAATCCGACCGGTTTGCCGGTAGTGAAGTAACGAACAAGCCGCCGGGTTCTTTCACTTTTCACTTCTTCACTTCTTCACTCGTTCACTTCTTCACTGTCCACTGTCCCCTGACCCCTGTCTTGCTACAATCGAAAGGGCCGCAAGCCCGCAGATTTCAGTCCGTTGCCGAGCAGCCAGTTAGAAGCTGATTTCCCGATGCCTCTCCGCCTTTTTAATACTCTTTCCGGACAAGTCGACGAGCTCTCGCCCATGGACGGCAGAGCCCTGCGCATGTACGCCTGCGGGCCGACTGTTTACGACTACGGCCACATCGGCAACTTCCGTACTTTCCTACAGATAGACGTCCTACGGCGTACGCTGGCGCTGCTCTCGATCCCCGTCCGCCACGTCATGAACATCACGGACGTCGACGACAAGATCATCCGCAACGCCGCTGCCGCGGGCATCCCCATTGGCCAGTACACGGCCCCCTTCGAGCAGGCCTTCCTCGATGATCTCGAAACCCTCAAGATCCAGCGCCCTGAGCAACTTGCCCGCGCTACCGAGCACATTCCAAAGATGGTCGAGCTGATCCAGAAGCTGGCTGCGGTTGGAGCCGCCTACCAGACCGAGGACGGTAGTTGGTACTTCCGGCTGGCCGCCTTCCCCGAGTACGGCAAGTTGAGTAAAAAGGACTTAAGCGGCATTGAAGATGGTGCCCGCGTCGATCTCGACGAGTATGAAAAAGACTCGGCCCGCGACTTCGCTTTGTGGAAGGCGGCCAAACCCGGCGAGACCTCCTGGGACACCGCAATCGGCCGCGGCCGCCCCGGCTGGCACATTGAATGCTCGACGATGGCCATGGAGTACCTCGGCGAGAGCTTCGACCTTCATGCCGGCGGCGAAGACCTCATGTTTCCGCACCATGAGAACGAGATCGCACAGAGCGAGAGCGTTACCCATAAGCCCTTTGCCCGCCATTGGATGCACGTTCGCTTCCTGCTCGTCGATGGGCGCAAAATGTCCAAGAGCGAGGGCAACTTTTTTACCCTCCGCGACCTGCTTTTGAAGGGCTACAAGGCCTCCGCAATCCGTCTGGCGCTGATCTCAGTGCCTTACCGCCACCAGCTAAATTTCACATTCGATGGACTTATCGAAGCCACCAACGCGATCGAGCGGCTGCGAACTTTTCACCAGCGCCTGGTCCAGGGGAGCTTTGCACCGGGTTCGAATCCGGCGCTCCAGCGGGCCGCAAAGGCCGCGCAAGCAAGCTACTTAGAGGCTTTATCGAACGACCTCAACACTGCCGAAGCGCGCGCGCCGATCTTCGACCTGATTCGCACTACCAACACTGCCATCGACCAAGGGCAATGCTTTGTGGACGATAAGGATGCGATTCTGGCCGTCTTGTCCAGCTTCGACGCCGTGTTTGACGTGATCGAAGACATCGACGCCGAGCCCACGCGACGAGCGCTGGAATGGGCGGAAAAAGCAGGGAGGCTCGCCGATGTTGCCCCGGAACTGCTTTCGCGTCAAACGCTTACCGACGAAGCAATCGACGCGTTGGTGGCCGAGCGAACGCTGGCCAAAAAGCAGCGCAACTTTGCCCGCGCCGATCAGATTCGAAATGAGCTAGCCGAAAAGGGAATT
Source organism: uncultured Occallatibacter sp. (assembly GCA_964610185.1). Lineage (GTDB taxonomy): Bacteria > Acidobacteriota > Terriglobia > Terriglobales > Acidobacteriaceae > Telmatobacter. The sequence goes on from CAZSVJ010000126.1 coordinate 6,476, forward strand.
CTGATCGAGGATTCCAAGGACGGCGTACGCTGGAAGCGCAAGTGACAGCAGGGGGAATGGAGCGGGCGATGAAACCTGAGATCGATTTCGAATTGGAAGAAGATGGCCGCTGGATCGCAGAAGCAAGAAGCTTGCCGGGTGTGCTGGCCTACGGATCCACGCTTGAGGATGCACGGTCAAAGGTTGAAGCGCTGGTAGCGTAGATTGTTTTGGAAAATGCTTTGAGAACGACCCAATAGGAGGTTCCCCAAATGGAAGCCAACGAAGCCCAGGAGTTGGAAGAACAAGCCGAGCACGGTTCGCATGAATCCTCGCTGCGCCCGGTCGCATTTACCATGAGCGTGGTTGCCGTGTTGGTGGCCGTGACTACAGTGCTCGGTCATCGCACGCACACCGAGGCGGTGCTCGACCAGAACAAGGCCACCGATCAGTGGAACGAATACCAGGCCCACAAAATCCGCTCCAATGATACGGCGTTGATGTCCGATCTGCTGAGCGTCGTAACCATCGCCGATAAGGACGCCGCGCAGAAGATCGCGAAGTCCTACAAAGACCATCAGGCCAAGTGGGCCGACGAGCTGACGGACGACAAAGAGAAGGCCGAGGCGCTGGAAGTGAAGGTCGAGCAAGCCGAGGCTCGCGCCAACCGATTCGACTTATCCGAGGCGCTGTTGGAGATTGGCCTGGTGATTAGTTCAGTCACGCTGCTTACGCGCACCCGTATCTATTGGTATCTGGGCATTGTTTTTTCGATTGCTGGAATTGCTTCCGCGGCTTCGGTTTTGCTTTTGAAATAGCCTCGATTCATTTCAAGGTTCTCAAGAATTCGTTCTGGTTGACTCAGGTGGGACCTGCTGCAACTGATCGACGGACTGATGCCTAGCCTTTGCTTTGAACTGCGCAGTGGTAAGAAGGATGACGGCTAGAACAATGCCGGCCATGCCGGCGAATTCGGCGGGCGCGGGGCGCTCGTGGAGGAAGAAGATTCCCAGCAGCACTGCAACAACGGGGTTCACATAGGCATACGAGGCGACCTTGCCCACCGGCACATGCTCGATGAGATAGATATAGCCGGTGTAACCCAGCAGCGAACCTCCGGTGATGAGATAGATAAGCGAGCCGGCGGCGCTCAAGGTCAAATGAAACCGCGGCCATTGGCCCAGCGCTGTACCAAATAAGGTGCTCAAGGTTCCTGCCGCAATCATCTGCCAGGCTGCCGCCACAAAGCTGTTGACTTTGAGTCGCGCCCGCCTGGATACGATGCTTCCGGTAGCCCAGCACAGCGCACCTCCAAGCAAAGCGAAGATAGACCAGAGTAGCGCGCGGTCGCCGCCCAGGCCGTTGCGCAGCGAGGGCCAAAGCAGCACGATCAGTCCTGCAAAGCCTAGCAACAGCCCTAGCCAGCCGCGTACAGGCAACGGCTCACCGCCCGGCAGCACCATCTCTATCAATGCCACATACAGCGGAGTTACCGCCATCACCAGCGACGCCAGCCCGCTGGGTACGATGCGCTCCGCATATACCAGGCCTACATTGCCCCCGCCCAGCAGCAATAATCCCAACAGCCCAAGCATAAGCATGGTCTTCGCAGGCCAGAAGAGGCGCAGCCCGCGCCAACGGCACCAGGCCAGCAGAATGACGCCGGCAATGACGAATCGCGTCCCGGCCAGCAGCAACGCTGGCATATCCGCCGCTCCAATGCGAATGGCCGTGAAGGTTGAGCCCCAGAAAAAGTAGACACTGGCGAAGGCCAGCACGATGGATGCGGTCGAGACAGCCTTCGCTTCAGCGTGCACCGCCGAGATGGATGAATGTGCCATGAGGATGATTTCATGGTACCGTGTACGGAATGCGTCGGCCTCCTGGTTCTTGCGGTGAAATTATGTTGTGAGCGCGGATCAGCTGCTCAATGAGCAATCGGGACATAGGCGGAGCGATATTGCAGATGAACCCCTTTGTGGCGGTCGATCGCAGCGTCAGCGAGTTTAACGCGGAGTCGATGGCGCTTTCCGTCGAGCGATTTCGGCTTGAATCCGAGCTCATAGCGAAAATGTAACTGCTCGACGATCTCTTTCAACCCTGTTGCATATGTTTCCGGTGTCACTGTCAGGTATTGTCCGCCGGTCTGGACAGCAATATAGTTCGCAATCGCCGACTGTTCGCGCGCGATCCATAGCGATCCGATGCGGGGAGAGCGGCTATCCTTCAAACCGTAGACTATGGCCGAGGTTTCGAGCAATTCGTAAATGAAGCGGTCGGCCTCCGGCTTGGGCATTCCGCTGTAGTCCCCATAGAGGAAGATCACTACCGGCAGAGTTTCGGCTGACAGCGAATAGGTGGCATTCACGATAAGCTGCAGGGTCTTCTGCAGGGCCAGTTCTCCCGATCTGTCGTGGGTGCGCGGGTCGGGAATTGGAGCGAGCGCCTGCTCGAGGACCGGAGCCGCCTGCGCGATGTTGCTCGTGGGCAGCAAGTCGAGCTTCGAATCGCCATTGTCACACCAGTGAGCGACTGCCACCTTGTCCCGTTTTTCGAGGAACGTCAAGGCTGGATCGAAGCGGCCGATCTGCCCGGCAAACAAGCCCGAACCATTCGCTTCCCAGCCCTTCATGTTGCATTGCACCACAAACCACAATGCCAGGGGCCGAATGGCAGTCCCTGCGTCAAACGTCTTGATTGAGACCGGACGGCCGTTGTCAAGGACCTGGAAATCGCCTCGCGCCAAGGTGATGTCAGGAGTTCCCTTCGCTCCATTCGAGGCCATTACATCGATCAATACCAGATTGGATGAAACGCGGAATACTGTCTCGGAGGAAGTGGAGGCCGACTGGGCCTCCCGCGCGTCTCCCGATGCCGCGAGAAGGCTTGCCGGCAGCGCAAGCAGCACAAGTATCGGAGTCGCGAAAGGCTTCATATTCGAGTATCGCGACCGGAGTGAGACGCAACGGCCGGCGGGATCACAAGCGAATACGGCGAATAATGCGGAGAAGTTCCGCCCTCATTTCGTTGGTCGCGAAACCCTTCGCCGAGGCGGGTGCGCTGTACAGTGGATATAAAACTGTTCTATCCTCAAGCCAGCGGGGCTCCCATGCAAATGCGCACCACCCATGCGATGCTGCTCGTGCCAGCCGAAAGGCGCTGGTCGCGGTCGCGCGCACGAATCATCTGCCCGCGAAAGCATCTGCGCGTGCTGCCCATGCGCACTCGGCCTAGTCTCTTCGCCAGCGATTAGTAACGGCCTGGCGCCCGCCGCGGCGGACTCGCTTATTTTTTTCTCGCCCCAGCTGAGCGAGCAGAACCGAAAGCCCCCACAGCAGGGGTCTGCGGCGTGCCGCACTCAAAGCCGCACAACTGTATCTGCCAGGAGATTGACGATGACTAAGGAAGAGCTGTACGCGCAGTATGGACCGAAACTTGTTTGTACCTTGCCGGGCCCCAAGGCGCAGGCGGCGGTGGCTGCGGATACGAGGCTGATCTCGCCGAGTTATACGCGCTCCTATCCGTTGGTGGCCAA
>CAZSVJ010000127.1:0-9975 GCA_964610185.1 uncultured Occallatibacter sp.
ATCCCGGATACTCGATGTGCGCCATCTGGTGGCCGCCACCGTCTTCCATGCGCTCATTGGTGATGAAGCCATTCGCCTTCGCATAGTCATAGAATTCAGTCCCGGGATAGGCGTGGGCGATCGAAACCTGAATGGTCTCGCAATCCAGCGTCTTGGCGAAGTTGATCGTGTTGCGGATGGACTCCTTGGTCTCGCCGGGCAGGCCCAAAATAAAGTCACCGTGAATGGTGAGGCCCAGGTCGTTGCAGTCTTTTGCGAAGGCGCGCGCGCGCTCTACTGTGGCGCCCTTCTTGACGTTCTTCAGGATTTGCGGATCCCCCGACTCGAAGCCGACGATGAGCAGACGGCAGCCGGAATCCTTCATGGCCTTCAGCGTCTCACGATCTGTTGTCACACGCGATGTGCAGCTCCATGTAATGTTAAGCGGCTTCAGCTTCTCGCACAGCTCGATCGTCCGCACCTTTTGAATGTTGAACGTGTCGTCGTCGAAGAAGAACTCCTTAACCTCGGGGAAATTCTCCTTAGCCCATTTCAGTTCCGCCGCCACGTCGTCAGTGGACCGCTTGCGCCAGGCGTGCCCGCTCAGTGTCTGCGGCCACAGGCAGAAAGTGCACTGCGCCGGGCAACCGCGCGTGGAGTAAAGCGCAATAAACGGATGCAGCAGGAAGGGCACGTTGTAGCGCGTCACGTCCATGTCGCGCTTGTAGATTTTCGTAGCCCAGGGCATTGCGTCCAGGTCTTCGATCTGCGGGCGGTCGGGATTGTGAACGATCTTGCCGTCAAGCTTGTAGCTGATGCCGAGGATTTCGTTCAGCGGCTTTCCCTGGGCAAACTCCACCACGGAATAATCGAACTCGCGTCGGCAAATGAAGTCCAGCGCCGAGCATTCGTTCAGGGCCCGATCGGGGTCGGTGGTTACAGGCGGGCCGACGAACGCGATACGGATCGACGGATTGGCCGCCTTGATGGTTTCAGCCAGCCGCTGGTCGCCTTCCCAGCCGACCGTCGAGGTAAACAGCACAAGGAACTCGTAATCCTTGCAGATGTCGATGGTTTCCTGGGCGGAGACGTGGTGCGGAGGCGCATCGAGCAGGCGCGACCCCTCCAGCAGACCGGCCGGGTACGTCAGCCAGACCGGGTACCAATAAGATTCAATCTCGCGCGTAGCGGGCCAGCGCGAACTCGCGCCGCCGTCAAAGTTCTCGAACGAGGGCGGATTCAGCAAAAGTGTTTTCAGGGGCATAGGCATCCCTTTCATTCTAACATTTTGACGGATTTTGAGTTGCGTCCGTTCTGTTTTGAGGCTACTTTGCGCGCAATTCGGCCAGCCAGTCTTCCATGTGGCCTAGCGCGCGGAGCAGGTTCAGCCGCGCTTTGGCCAGGTCTAGGCCGGCGTCCAGGGAGTCTTCATATTTCTGGCGTTCGTCGATGCGGGCAAGCTGTTCGGCTTTGGGGGATAGCTGGGGCTGGGCATTTGGACCGCTGCTTGCACCGTTGCCCAGCTCGAGTTGGGCGAGCACCGTCTTGAGCTGCTCATCGGCGATCTGCTGCTTCAGGCTGGCAACCTCGGCCAGAGTATCCAGCTCGCGCAGATTGCCGGTGAGGGAGGCGATTTGAATATCGTTCTGCTGCTGGGCTTGCTCCGCCTCGACCCTCGCGCGCAGGGCTTCTGCGCTGGACTGCTTGCCCTGGTCGCGACGGATCCAGTCGAAGAGGGGAAACCGAATGTCGAACCCCGAGATGAAGTTGTTGGTTGGGAGATATTTGGTAGCGTAGTACTCGGCGAAGTTGTTCAAAATCCCGGTACTGCGGCTGTATTGAGCGTTGAAGCTCATCTGCGGATAGAGCTGACTCATGCGATCTCCCTTTGCGGTTTTCTCCTTGGAAAGCGCAAGCATCCGGGCCGATTGAACCGCGAGTGGGATACGATCGGCAACGTCGGCCTTCACTGCCGGAATCTCTGGAATGCTGGCATGTTCCGGTGAGATGGATCCCGCAGGCATCCCCGTAAGCGTGGCAAGCTCTTTGGCCAACGTAGCGGCGCGTGTCTCCAGGTGGAGGCAACCCAGCTTGAGCTGTGCGGCTGTGAGACGGGCCTGCAACAGATCGCTCAGGGAGTCGACGCCGGCCTCGGTGCGCTCCTGCTCGATGGCGACCAGGCGATCGGCGAAGGTCTCCTGCCGATGGGCGGCATCCAACTCCTGATTGACCGTGTCAAGCTCAATATAAGCTGCGGAGGCGTCCAGCGCGACCTGCTCACGGGCACCCTTAAGGTTCAGAGTTGCGGCGGCGAGCGCGGCTCGTGCCGCTTTGATGTACTGGAACTGCGGCAGGCTGAAAATCATAGTCTGCACGTTGCCGTTCAAGATGGATGGGACCCCTCCAGTGAAGCCGACGGCGGGCAGCGCAGGAAGTCCGGAGCCAACGTCCACTGTCGGAATGAAGGCATCCCGGGTTTGCGCCAGCGCGGCTTGGGCCCTCTGCACATCGGCCTGTGCCAGCTTCACGGCGGCCGAGTTGCGCTGGGCCAGGTCCACCGCGGTGGCCAGCGTCACCTGCGCGGGCAGAGCCGTGGACGCAGCCGCAAAGGCCAACGCGAGAATTGCTGGCGCCCAGGGCTTGCGGGGATTGCTACTCGGCGGGCGCCTCAATGGGCACCTTCCGTAGGCTTGTAATCACTGGCCAAGGCCTGCGCGGATGCGCGTTCACGGCTTGCGGCGGCTGGGTCGCCAAGCTGATCTTTGAGCCGTGCCAGCCGCAGGTAAGCCACAAACGCGGGAGCTTCCTCTGTTTTTGCCGAGCCGGCAAGATAATCGTCGAACATTTTGGCGGCAAGCTCAGGGTTGCGATGCGTCTCGCTGAGCAGCGAAGCCCCGTCATACAGGGCCTCGCCGGCGTGGGCGCTCTCCGCCTTGTCGCGTTCGGCGGCGGTTTGGGCGCTGCGCACCGCTGCCTCCATCTCCGTCCAACGCTTGCGGCGGCGATAGAAGCCGGCAAGCGAAATCCAGTGAGGAGCCGGATGCCTGCTGGCTCCGATCGCCTGCCTGTACTCATGCTCCGCCGCGGCATAGTCTTTTTGCTGCTCGGCAATCTCGGCGCGCAGCACGTGAGCCCGACCCGGATCGACGCTGTCAAGCCGCGCGGCAATTGCCTCGGCCTTGTCGATTCCGCCGCCCACCACGCCGGGTGCTTGCTCGTAAAACTCGCCCAGGTCGGCCAGAGCGTCGGCATTGCGGCCGTCGAGGCGCACCGACTCTTCAAATTCGGCTCTGGTGCGCTTGGCAAGCGAATATGCGGTCAGGAATGAAGCCCGGGCGGCCTTCTCGCCCAACGCGCGGCCCAGCCAAAGATGGTAATCGGAGTTTTGATCGTCGAGTTGCACCGCTTGCTGACACTTCGTTGCGGCGGCTTCAAACTGCTCCAATGTCAGCCGCACGCGGCACTCAAGGTTTGCTGCCTCAGCCGCGTCGTCGTTCGATTGGGGAACGGATTGGAGCAGCGCGAGCGCCTTATCCGCCTCGCCGGCTTGCAGCGCCGCGTTAGCCTGGGCAAGGGTGGGAGATAACGCGCCCCGCGAAGATGAGTGGGCCTGCGCAGCACCTGAATACGCCAGGGAAGTTGCAAGCAGGAGCGCCGGCAGCACCTTCTCTGCCGGACGCAACCACTTCGCCGCATGGCTGGAATTGAAAATCACGGCCGCTTCACCTGGATTGGAATGCCTTCCTGCAACGGCAGTCCGTTGGTTGTTCCTGTTGCCACCCAATCTCCCTCATTGAGTCCGGAGAGAATCGGCGCCTGGGTCAGATTGGGGGTTCCGATTGTTACTGGCGTTCGCACCAACCGGTTGCCGGCCACTTTATAGACGTAGGACTTTCCGTTTTCCGAGTGGAGAGCCTCGCGAGGAATGGTAAGGGCATTTGCTTCTCTCGCCGTTGTCACCGTGACCGTCACATTGGTGTCCGGCAGCAGCTCGCCGTCTGCATCGTCTAGCTGCACCAGCACCTCGCCCACATTGCGCGTGCCGTACGTAATCACCGTGGATGGAATGCGAATGATGTGACCCTGCCAGGATAGATCCGGCTTGGCGTCCCACTTGATCTGAATCGACTGGCCCACCGCCAGACGCCCAATTTCAGGCTCGTCAAAATAGGCTCGCACGCGCAGATGGTGCAGGTCGGCTATTTCAAACAGCAGCTTGCCCTGCTCGACAAATTCCGTCCGCCCTGCGCCCACGGAAAAGACGGTTCCAGCTATCGGTGCTCGAATCGTTGTCTTCGCTTCAACCTCCCGAGCCGCAGCCAAATTAGCCTCCGCGTCGGCAAGGGATGCCCGCGCCCGCTCGATCTCGGCCGGTGAATAGCGGCTCTTCGCGCTCTGATCGGAAGCGTGCAAACTGGCTTTGGCTGAGTCCAGCCGCTCCTGGGCCGCTGCTACCTCGCCCGCCGAAGCCGCTCCCGTCGATTGCAGCCTGACTAGCGCATCCAGGTCGTGCTGGGCCTGATCGCGGTCAAGCTGGGCGCGAGCAATATCCGCGTCCGACGCTTGACGCTCGGCTTGGGTCCCATTGTGGGTAGCCGCCTCGAGCGCTGCCTCGGCCGCCTTCACGCCGCTCTCCGCCGCGGCCACCCGGGCCCGCGCTTCCACGTCGTCCAGCTCCATGAGCAGCTTGCCGGCCGCGACCTGGTCGCCTTGCTGGACGTAAACCGCCTTCACGGTCGTGGCGATGGGGCTGAAAATCTGGTTGTCGGCCTCCGGCTCCACGCGGCCATTTGTAGGCACGGTATTGATCAGCTCAGCGCGCGTGGCCTGTGCCTCACGCACCGGCAACCGGTCCCGCAAAAGGTATCGGGCCGTATAAAAAACTGCGATAAGAAGGATGGCCGAGCCTATCCAAAGCCAAACCCGGCTTGATTGCGATTTGTCTTCTGCCATTGAGCTTACCTGAGCCAGTATATAGGACTCAAAAAGCTGCCTTTGCGAAGCAAAAAATCTCTGTGGGCGAGCCTCGGCGAGCAACCAGGGGAGTGGTTCCGGCAACATTTCGCTCGTACAATTGGGGCATGGTTCCCGAACCCCGCTACACCGACGCCCACGCCAAGGCCGGGCTGGATTTTGACTTTCCGGCAATTGAAACCTGGGAAAACCAGTTCCCCGGCTACGAGATTCTCATCGACGACCCGGAGCTGACGTCGGTTTGCCCCAAGACCGGCCTGCCCGATTTCGGCGTGCTGACCATCCGCTACATGCCCCGCGACCGCTGCCTGGAACTCAAATCGCTAAAGGAGTACCTGTTTAGCTACCGCAATCTGGGGATTTTTCAGGAAAACATTGTGAATCAGGTGCTGGAAGACGTGGTGAAGGCGTGCAATCCGGTCTGGGCCGTGGTGCGCGGCGAGTTCCGTCCCAGAGGCGGCATCGGCACAACCGTCGAGGCACGCTGGCCAAGGCCGACGGCTTGAGCTGACCGCATTCGAGTGGGCCTCCGATAGCTGTTTGTGATATTCGTGGTACGTCTCGCCGATTCCAGCGGACTCGATTCCAATTGGCTTCCTCATCCCAACCCATTCGCGCGCGCGTCAACCCAGCTCTGGGGACGCTGCTGCTGCTCATCGGGCTGAACCTCTTCAATTACATCGACCGCTATATTCTGCCCGGCGAGGTGTCGCTGATTCAGCGGGAGTTTCACACGACCGATCAGCAAATGGGCGCGCTCACGACGGCGCTGTTTGTGGTTTACATGCTGGTGGCGCCGCTGACCGGCTGGCTGGGCGATCATTTCCGGCGCAAGCCGCTGATCATTGCCGGCGCATTGCTGTGGAGCGTGGCGACGCTGGGAACGGCCTGGGTCCACGACTATTGGACGCTCTACATTCGCCATGCGATTGTCGGCGTGGGTGAGGCCACATTCGTGATTTTTGCGCCGGCCGTGCTGGCCGATTTTTATCCCGAGCGGGAGCGCAACCGGATTCTGACCCTCTTCTATCTGGCAATTCCCGTGGGCGCGGCGCTTGGCTACCTGGCGGGCGGAGAACTGGGCTCGCACTGGGGCTGGCGCGCGCCGTTTTTTGTTTGCGCCATTCCAGGGCTGGTTATTGCAGCGCTTTACGCCTGGATCGGGCGCGAGCCTGAACGCGGCGCAAGCGACCATGTACGCGCCTCCAGTGATCGCGCCACCTTCTGGGGCCTATTCAAGAATCCGGCGTTTTTGACCGCAACCTTCGGACTCGCGGCGCTGACGTTCGCCATGGGCGGCATCTCCGCATGGGCTCCTACGTTTCTGCACCGCTCCGGTGGCCTCTCGGTAGGCAACGCCGGCTTGGCGATGGGCGGCATTACCGTGATCGACGGCATTGCTGGAACGCTTGTTGGCGGCATGGTGGCGCAACGCTGGCTGCGCACCAATCATCGGGCGCTCTATCTCTTGTCGTTTTGGAGCGTCGCCCTGACATTACCGTGTGGTGCATTGGTGTTCTTTGGGCCGCATACGTGGACCATTCCGGCCCTCTTTGTCACCGAGTTTTTTCTCTTCCTGAATACCGGCCCATTAAACGCGGCGATTGTGAACTCGGTCTCCGCACCGGTGCGGGCCACGGCCATTTCCCTGAATCTGTTCTTCATTCATTTTTTCGGCGATACGTTTTCGCCGCAGATCATTGGAGCAATCTCTGACCGCTCGAATCTTCGCATCGGCCTTGGAGCCACGCTGATCTTTCTTGTGATCTCCGCGGTGATTCTGCGCGTGGGCGCAAGGTTTGCCCCGCCGCTTGAAGAAGCAGCCTGATCCGCCAAGAAACAGCCTAATCCACTTAAAACTGGGCGCCCCATCCATCAAGCGGTCTTTGCTTGATGGGTGGGATGCGAGAAATGAACCCGCGCGGGAATCGATAAATTCCATCCCATTCATTTTGCGGGCCGCGCTTCCTGATCCCTTGTGTTCATGAAAGCGCGGCGTCCGCCTTGCGCGCGGAGATTTGGATCGTTGACCGGCGGGCGGCTCTGCTCCGCGTTGAAGCCGAGCGCCAGCTTCGGATTAGGCCTGAACTTCGGCGGCCCACCGGAAAACTGGCGCGCATGGCTCAAGACCATCCCCGCGCGGCCATGCATGGGATGCACGATGCCGCGAATTTGCACGTTCATGTTGCGATATTTGTTAAGTTCGCCGACCTCGTCGTGGTCTTCCCACAGGCTCACAATGGTGAAGCGGCAGGCATCGTCGGGCGTCTCGGGCGTGCATACGTCGAGGAAGCGCGTTCCGTCGGGCAATTTCACCACGTCATAGACGAAGGCCGCTACGCAGACATCCTTGTTCAAAAGCCTCGCGGCCGTGTCAGCCGTGACGCAGGGTTTTTGCGTTCCGGCGAGAGCCAGCATCGGTGCCGCAACCAGCAAGATCGCGAGCCGACGCAATCCGCGCAAGTGCATGAGAATTCTCTCCGGAAGAATGCAGCAAGACTAGCGCGAAACATCAGGCAAAAGGAGTGTTTTGCTCCCTTCGTAATGTGCCAATCCATCGGCGTATTGACAAATATACCATTATAGTATAAAACACAACTATGCCAGTGAGGTGCTTATCCCGGGCAGAAGCGGTGGACCTTGTTCGCCATTGTCTGTCGGCTGGCCGGGTCATTCCGGGGAAGCATTTCAGAGAGGAACTGGCAAATGAAGGCCTTGACATCTTGGATGCCCACCACGTTCTCAGAAAAGGGAACATCTTTGAGGAGCCGGAAACGGATATCCGCTCAGGCGATTGGAAGTACAGGATGGAAGGAACCGACCTCGAAGGAAAGGCTTTGGCAGTGGTCTTTTGCTTCAAGGACGAATCGACAGGATTCCTGATCACGGTCTTCAGCATACGGAGATAATCTTCGTTCGCAAATCTACCTTTGCTTGGGAGAGGGCAACGGTCATGCAAAATGAGATGAAGTCGTCAAGAATCGTGTCGCTTTGCTCCGATTGTGGAAGCGAAGCGCTGATTCAACGAGGAACCTATCGTTTCCGTGAGAGCGGTCTCGACAACGTAGTTCTGAAGGGAATCGAAATCGTCAAGTGTCCCGCTTGCGGCAACGAGGAGCCGATCATTCCAAATCTTGACGGGCTGTTGCGCATCATCGCGGTCGCGATTGTGACCAATCGGCTCCCGCTCGCTGGAGCCGAGGTGCGCTATCTGCGCAAGTACCTGGAGATGAGCGGCGAGCAATTCGCGCGCATCCTGCACACGGATAAATCGACGCTTTCTAAGTGGGAGACGGGCGCCGTGAACATAGGCTCGAAGAGCGATCTGCTGATTCGCGCCGTGGCTCTGAACCTGGGCCGCGGTCTGCGCGACAACGCAGAACAAATCACAAGAGATTTCGAGCATATCGACGAGGAGAGCACGGCCTCTCCCAATCGAATCGAGGTCGATTCGGAAACGTTGGAGTATGAGTACGCGTGATTACGAAGCCATTTCAACGATAGGTATCGAGGGTTATTGGCACCCAGGTCTCAAACGCGAGACCTGGGGAACCCTGCTCTTGGGCTCGATCTCGATACCTTGAAAGCGCAATCAACCGAGTTGCTGAAATAAGCCCAAATCGGACCATAACCAAGGGGCGATTTCGACATGGGAGCTCCGCTACAATTGCCCATGGGGGGAATTGTGTCGAAGTCGACATCAATACCGTGGACGAGACGACTCTTCGACTGCGAGTGCCCATGCTGTAGCGGAAATAAATCATACGGATGCTGTTGGAGAGGCGACGGGAGATGGGAGAAAGCATCGGTCGGTGCTATCAATCCCCCTCAAATGGCGGCGTATCCATTGACAAATGATCGCTGTTATCTCTCGTCTCATGGCGACTGTAGCTCGAAGATTACGAGGGAACACTTTATTTCGAGAAATATTCTACAAAGAATTACCACGGATAAGCTAGCCATTGAGAATGCTGGGCATATTTTTGGTGGAAAGAATAGAGTCGAGATAGGCATCGATGCTTTCGCGGCCAAGGTGCTGTGCGATGCGCATAATCCGGCACTCAGCCCTCTCGACACAGCGGCTGGAGTCGCGTTTTCTACCATAGAGGCAGTCACCAAAGACATCGCAAGAATCGCCGATACGACGGCAACCATAAGATCCTTCCATATATCTTCAGGCATGGACATAGAGCGATGGTTGATTAAGGTATATTGCGGCTTGGTCGCGGCAGAGAAGATTCGGGGCTCATCAGGGAAGATATTGCAGCGGAGCGCGCTCCCGTCGTATCTCTTCGATGCATTGCTTGGGATCGGTTCGCTGCCCAGTCCGCTCGGACTCTATCAACACACTTTCGTAGGTCAAAAACTAAGGCTGGGGGGAATCGAGATAGGCACGATTCAACTGACAGATGGGTCGGATGATGTCGGTGGTCTCTTGCTGAATTTGGGACCAATAAACCTCATATTGGTAACGTCGATGGCATTTGGCCAATCGTTCAAGGAGCCGAATTGGCATCGGCATCCAACCTTGCTGTTTAACGTAAAGCAAGGAAACCGCAGAATCGCATATCTCTTGACATATTAATTATGCTGCCGGGCGCCCCGTCCACCCCGCGCGCCTATTTCACTGTAACCGCCTGCCGGCCCGAAGCCGTCGACGAGGCCCTGGCAAGTTGACCCGGCGGGTTACCGCGCCCCCACCAACTCCTCGCTCTTAGCCCCTTGCCCATAGTGGCTCTCGACGTAATGGTCGAGAATCTGCTTGAATTCAGCCACGATCGTGTCGCCGTGCAAGGTCTTAAGGAGCTTGCCATCCACATACACCGGAGCCTTCGGCTCTTCAAACGTTCCTGGCAAACTGATTCCCAAGTTAGCGTGCTTCGATTCGCCCGGTCCGTTAACGACGCAGCCCATCACTGCGAGCTTGAGTTCCTCGACGCCTGGATATTTCTTCCGCCACTCCGGCATTGAGGTGCGCAGGTAGCTCTGGATCTGCTCGGCCAGCTCCTGGAAATAGGTGCT
>CAZSVJ010000128.1:0-9917 GCA_964610185.1 uncultured Occallatibacter sp.
GAGTCATGGGCATTCATCTGGCAGCCGAAGGTTTCAAGGTAGAAGGTTTTTTCGGTCGCCATAGTAATCCTGAGTATATCGTGAATCGAGGATTGTTCGCCGAAAACGGAATCGCCGAAGCGACCGTTCATTTTTGAACGCCGGAATGTCATGAGCGGACAAATCTTAGCTTCTTGCGACTTGCTCGTCTAATAGAGTCAATCATTTACACGGAAAGTAAATGGCAATTGGCGTGCTACTTTAACGTCAAAGGATCGTCGGCACAAGCGATCCTGACTTTCCCGACCCTGGTTGCCTGCACACGATTCGCCAAGACATGATTCGCCGATACAACGGAGTTCCCCATGCAGACGTTGCTTCAGGACATTCGCTATGGTTACCGGCAATTGGTTAGGATGCCAGGATTTACGCTGACCGCCGTCCTTTCGCTGGCGCTCGGCATTGGGGCCACGACTGCTGTTTTCAGCGTGGTCTACGGATTCCTCATCGACCCGTATCCGTATTTCGGCGCCGACCGCATGGCTCATATGCGTCTGGCCACCTCCGCGGGCGAACCGCGCGGCTTTGGCTTGAGTGCCCCACAGTGGCAGGACATTCGCAAATCACCGGTTATCGACGACTCCTTTCTCGCCGATGAATGGAGCCTGACCGTCACAGGCGACGATCTGCCCGAGGACGTCCAGGCGGACTTCTTTAGTTCGAACGCCTTCAACTACTTCGGCGTTCCGGCCGCGCTGGGCCGCGGGTTGCAACCCTCCGACGCCATCGATGGCCAGGACCCCAAACCTGTGGTCGTGCTGAGCCATAAATTCTGGCAGCGGCACTTCAACTCGGACCCCGGAGCGGTCGGAAAAACACTACAGATGGTGCATAAGAATTACACCATCGTCGGCGTGGCAGCTCCGCGTTTTACATGGGATGATGCCGACGTCTATGTCCCGCAGAAGATCACCCAGGACCTCAGCCACACCTTCTATGTCGGCATTCGCCTGAAGCCCGGCGTGAGCCGCGCGGCGGCTGAGTCCGCCCTGGAGCCCCTGATCAAGCAGTTCGCTCTTCAGACGCCCAAGCACTTCCCGACTGTCCCTTTCCATCTCAAACTTCTTGGATTCAACGACGATTTTCTTCAGCAGTTGGGTGGAATCCCTTACCTGCTGTTTGGCGCCGTTTCCCTGCTGCTCCTCATCGGCTGTGGCAATGTTTCAATTTTGCTGCTGGCACGCGCCAGCGCGCGGAGCCAGGAGTTTGCGGTCCGTTCCGCGATCGGCGCAAGCCGCATGCGCATTGTTCGGCAACTGCTGACCGAGGCCCTGCTGCTCTCGCTGTCCGGAGCGGCGCTGGGCCTGCTCATCGCTTACAAATCGCTGGACCTGATCGTAGCCAACCTGCCGCCAAATTCTGTTCCGCACGAAGCGGCCATTCACGTCAACCTAGCGGTCTTGAGCTTCTGCATAGCAGTGGCCGTCGCCACGGGCGTGCTGTTTGGGCTTTGGCCGGCGCTACAGGCTTCGCGGCCCGAGGTCAGCCAGATCATGCAATCGGGTACGCGGAAGGTTGCCGGCAGCGTCCGCGGTCGCAGATTCCATGGCACGCTCATTGCCTGCCAACTCGCTCTCACCTTGCTGATGCTGTCTACCGCTGCGGCAGCCACAGAGGGCTTCCTGCGGTTGATGCACGCCAAGCTTGGCTACGATCCGCATAACATCATGTCGGTAGGCATTCCCGTGCACGAGGGAGCCTATAAGACCTGGGCCGAGCGCGAAGCCTACTTTGAGCGATTGCGCGCCAGTGTCGCAGAGGTCCCCGGCTAACGATGGCCGCCATTTCCACCAATGGTACCCCGCCCTCCAATGGCCGCGATACGCACTTCGAAATCCTGGGCAAACCTTCCGGCAGCGATCAGCCGGCCCGGCTGAATTTCGTGAGTCAGGAATATTTTCCAGCTTTGCGCATTCCCCTGGCGCAAGGGCGAATCTGGGATGCGACAGAAAATCACCAGGCGGCTCCGGTGGCCGTGATCAATGAAGCGTTTGCCAGGCGGTATTTTCCGGGCGGCGACGCGATCGGCCACTCCATCAAGTTTCCCGAGATCACCGAAGAGCCGCCGTTCGTCCTGCTGCCACCGGCTGGCAACGGAAACCTGCTGATTGTGGGCATCATCCAAGACAAGCTCGACGATGGCCTTGCCCACCCCATCCTGCCTGAGGCCTTCATTCCGTACACGCTCTCCATGCGGATGTGGACGCAGATTCTGGTCCGCTCCGAGGCGCCGCCGCTGACGCTGTCGCACGCGATTCGCGCCAAAATCAACGCCGTCGATCACGACCAGCAAGCCGGGGGATATCTGCACGACCTGGAATTCTGGATCAAGGACCAGCCGGAATGGTCGCGCGCGCAATTCCTTACGTGGCTCTTTGCCGCCTTCGCAATTCTGGCTCTGGCCATGTCTGCCGTGGGCCTTTACAGCGTGGTCTCCTACGCGGTGGCGCAGCGGACCAATGAATTTGGCATCCGCATGGCCCTGGGAGCTCCTCGCGGCCATGTGCTGCGCATTGTCTTTGCCTCGACGGTGATGAGTGTGGGCAGCGGAATTGCCGCCGGCCTGGCGCTGAGTCTCGCGTTGAGCAGCGTCATGGCGCATTGGTCAAAAGACGCTCAAGTCAGCTCGCGCGATCCGCTGGCGCTGGCGGCGGCTACACTTACGCTGATGCTCGTTGCGGCCATCGCCTGTGCGATTCCTGCCCGCCGCGCCGCCGATGTGGATCCCATGATAGCGATTCGATGCGAATAACTGCGCGCTGCCGAAATCGTTAATGGAGGCCGGTATGCAAATAATCGAGCAGCGCGGACAGTTGCTCGTCGGTAAATCGGCCGGCAAATGAAGGCATCAGTCCCCTGCCGGTCAGAACGTTTTTGCGGACTTCGGCGTCTGTCGCGGGAAGGCCGCTGGGCAGATTAGGGCGCTCGAAGAGATGATGCAGGTCGGGCGGAACTTTCTTCAGGGCCAGGTCGTTGTCCTCGTGACAGTGGGCGCAGCGAACCTGGTAGAGATGCTTCCCTTCCTGCTGTTGCGAAGTAAGCGTGGGCGCCCCGTGGCAGCCGGCTAAGACGATTGCAAGGCTGGTTGCCATTCCAACCCCGACCGAGACCAGCGCTCCGCGACTTGCCAACCTTCGAACGCCGCCCAAGTGTCCTCTACGCTTTCCCGGCGAACCGCCCGCTGACGTAATCCCAGTTCAGCACCTGGAAGAATGCCTTCACGTAATCGGCGCGCACGTTTTTGTACTTCAGATAGTAAGCGTGTTCCCACACATCGACGCCAATTACCGGGATGTGACCTACAGTGAGCGGAGAGTCCTGGTTGGGCGTGGTCTCAATGGCGACCGTGCCATCGGGCAGCTTGACCAGCCAGGCCCAGCCGCTGCCGAAGACGCTCATCGCAGCCGCGGTCAGCTTGTCTTGAAACGCTGGCTGCGAGCCGAATTTGGAGTCGATAGCTTTGGCAAGCTCGCCAACGGGGGCTGATCCGCCTTTGCCTAACGTCGGCCACCAGAAGGAGTGGTTGGCGTGGCCGCCGCCGTTGTTACGAACCGCGGTGCGCGCGGACTCGGGCACGGCGGTATTCAGGTTCTCCACCAATTCCCAAACACTGTATCCCGCCAGTTCAGGATGCGCGGCCGCCGCGACGTTGAGATTGTTCACATAGGCTTGGTGGTGCTTGTCATGATGCAGATGCATCGTTTCCGCATCGAAGCTCGGTTCGAGCGCGTCGTAGGCGTAGGGCAAAGGCGGCAGCTTGAAAGGTCCGCTGGGCGGCGCCGGCGAGGCTGCCGGAGCAGTTGCCGGCGCGGCCTGGCCGCTGGGGAATCCTTCGGCGCGCAGGGTTTCGGCAACTAGCGTGGCGCTGGCCACAGCGCCCATCTGCAAAAGAGCGGTTCTGCGATTGATCGATGTCATTGGATGAGACTCCTCCGGGAAGTTTCTGGTCGGAAAAGCGGCGGCAGCGAATTCCGCCGGCAAAAAGGATCGTCCAATCAGTCTGAACGTACGCGCAGCCAAGGTCAAGCGCGTTGTTCCCGCAACACGGGACATTCACAATTCTTCGGCTTCATTTTAGCGCCTTCGAGAACGTATGCTTGAGCCATGACGCTTCCCTCTCTAGCCGAGATCCGCGACGCCCAAGCACTGGTCTATCGCCACATGCCGCCCACGCCGCAGTATACGTGGCCGTTGATCAATGAACGCCTTTCGGCCGGCGCGGAGTCGAAGATCGAGGCCTGGATCAAGCATGAAAACCACTCGCCTGTGGGCGCCTTCAAACTGCGCGGAGCACTTGTCTATCTGGACTGGCTAAAGAAAACGCAACCCAGCGTTGCAGGAGTGGTTGCGGCCACCCGCGGCAACTTTGGGCAAGGTGTGGCTATGGCTGCGCGGCTCCTTGGACTGACGGCGACGATCGTCGTTCCCCACGGAAACAACAAAGAGCAGAACCGCGCCATCAAGGCTCAGGGCGCCGAACTGGTTGAGCACGGCCACGACTTCCAGGCATCGCTGGAATTTGCCGCCACGCTTGCAGCCGATCGCGGCTTTGCCATGGTCGAATCCTTCCACGAGCGCCTGGTGATGGGCACCGCAACTTATGCGCTTGAACTCTTCGGGGCAGCGCCTCTACTAGATTCCGTCTATGTGCCGATTGGGCTGGGCTCGTCCATCTGCGGCGTCGTGGCAGCGCGCAAGGCACTGGGGCTGGCGACCGAAATTGTCGGCGTAGTGGCTGCCGAGTCGCCATCGTATGCGCTCAGTTTCAGGCAACGCAGAATTGTGGAGGCGCCATCGCGCACGATCGTTGCAGACGGTCAGTCCTGCCGCACTCCCAATCCGCAAGCTATGGAGATTATTTGGGAAAATGTCGCAAGAATCGTTGAGGTCAACGACGCTGAGATTGCTGAGGCCATGCGCGCCTATTACCAGGACACGCACAACCTGGCTGAAGGCGCGGGAGCCTCCGCGCTGGCCGCGGCTCTCAAAGAAAAGCAGAAAAATGGGGGCAAACGGATCGGCATTATTCTAACCGGCGGCAATGTTGACTGCGAAACGTATGCGAAGGTTCTGGCCGGGACGATCTAGTCTGGTACCTCCAAAGCTCGTTGAAGGACACGGGCGGGCGAAATGCGGGTCCCCGCCACGGCGGGCAGGCTTTCGACTCTCCGCCGCGGCGGACTTCGCTCAGGATGACCGCCTCTATTTAAGGGATTCGGGTAAAACGCATTTAATCAATGAGCGTAGCGACAGGACATTAACGAGGAGAAATGACGGAGTCGACCGAACATCTAGAGCCAATCGCGCACTCGGCGCACAATCGCTGTTTTGGGTGCGGGCCGGCCAATTCAACTGGACTTCACCTTGAGTTCATGCGCGGTGAGAACGGCTCCGTTGTCTGCCTGGCGACGGTTTCGGAAAGTTTTGAGGGTCCTCGAGGCTACTTGCATGGCGGGATTATTGCCACGCTGCTGGATGAGACCATGAGCAAGGCCGTCCGCGCAAGTGGCAAGACGGCAATGACTCGCCGGATGGAGGTCGATTACCTGCGCCCGATTCCCTCCGGCACGCAGATCCGCATCGAGGGCCGCGTGGTTCGCAGCGAAGGCCGCAAACACTGGACGGAAGCAAAGATTCTCGATGCCGGCGGGACCGTGTTGGCGCAGGGGAAGGGACTGTTTATTGAAGTTCACGCAAAGGATCCGCAGGCCGCGCGCGCCTGATTGAGCTGATCGGATCATTGCCCGCGAAATTGAAATGCCCCGCAGGCGGCGCTGGTTTGCGCGAGAGGCGGGGCATTCATTTTCACTTGCAGGTCAAGCTGTCATGCCGGTTAGGCGGAACGAACTAGACAAGCTGAACAAGCCGTATTGCGGCTTTTTAGTGAAGCATGTTGATCGTCTCCTGGGTAATGGTGTCGAATGTAGTGACCGACTTGGCGTTGGCCTCAAAGGCGCGCTGGGCAACGATCAGATCGGAGAACTCGGCGGAGATGTTGACGTTCGAGGCCTCCAGAGAGCTGCCTTCGAGCGTACCGAGCCCGCTGGTTCCAGCTCTGCTGACCGTAGCCTGACCGGAGGCGTTAGTTGCCTGATATTCAGTGGATCCAACGTCCGCCAGCCCCTGTAAGTTGCTCACCGAGGCGAGCGCTATTTGTCCTACGGTTTGGGTCTGGCCGTTCGAGTATGTAGCTGCCACGGTGCCATCGGAGCCGATCGTGAAACTCTGATACTCGCCGCTTGTGTACCCGTTTTGGTTGGTGGACGAAGTACCGGAGGCGGCAGCGGTCTGACTGATGTTCCCCGTGTTTCCGGCGCCGTAAAGACCCCAGGTCATATTCATCGTTGCCGCATTGTCTGAAAGCCCGCCGAAAGCTATGCCGCTGATATTTGCGCCCGGAGTGAGCAAATTGCCGCTTGAATTGAAAACCAGAGTTCCGTTGGCGGCGGCCGATCCTACAGCGTCCTGAATCAGGCTGCCGCCGGTACCCAGGCTGCTGATGGTTACCTGACCTGTTGCGGTTGGGCCGGTGATGTTCACCCCTGCGATTCCTGCCGCCGTAAGCGCGGTCTGTAGGCTTGCAATATAGCTTACCGCTGTTGTGCCGGCGGCGATGGTCGGCGCGGTAATGGTTGCCGTGCCACCGGTTGCCGTGGGACCGGTGATGGTCAAATTCGTCCCTGAATCGAGCGAGGCCATGGTGCCGCCGCTGGAACCGAAATTGTAACTGACGGTTGAGCCCGCCATGTCCTGGTTTACAGCGCCAGCGGTGGTGAGACTAGCGGCGGGTCCAACGATGGTTAGCTGGCCGCCAGCCGTGGCCGATACCGTTGTTCCTGGGATACCGCCCACCCCCGACAGAGCGGTCTGTAAAGCCGCGGCATAGGTAGCCAGGGTTTCCCCAGCGGTGACAGCCAGGGGACCAACGGTGGTGGGAACGCCCGCAACCAACCCCTTAATCGCCAGAGTTGTCCCCGGATCGACGGTAGCTATTTTGCCATTGCTCGAACCGAAGTCGTAACTGAGCGTTGAAGTGCCTGCGGTGGTGGTGGAGCTTTGCGTCAGGGCGTTGCTAATAGTCGCCGGGACCGACGATGCCTGCTGCAAGGTGTTTGGCACCGAGATGCTGTATCCCCAGGTATTGTTGCCCTGATTTGTGTAGGTAACTGTGGCTTCATATTGTTTGCCGAGCGAGTCGTAGATCTGCACCTGGCCGGAGGTTTGTGTGCCGATCGGAGATTCGGAATCAAGGTTCTGGGTCATGCTAAAGTTGGTGGTCGCCGATGGCTGCTGCACTTGCCCGGTGGGAACCGTGATATTGCTCAAACCGCCGCTGGTATTGACCACTCCGTTCACTGCCAGATAGCCCATGACCGCTTGGCCGCCAGTCGACTCGAGAGTACCGGTCGAACTGGTCTGGAAGTTGCCGTCGCGCGTGTAAAGTTGGCTCCCGTTATTGTTCAGCACGAAGAAGCCCGAGCCGTTGATTGCCGCGTCGGTCGAAATGCCGGTAGAGGCGATCGATCCGCCTGTGAAATCGGTGCTGTTCGAGGCCACTTGCACGCCTGTGCCGACCTGAACCTCATCTCCGGAGCCGGTCGTCCCCGTCTGCTGGTAAAACAGATCGCTGAAATTTGTCGATTGCCCTTTAAAGCCCGTCGTGTTCATGTTGGAGAGGTTATTGGCGATGGTGTTAAGAGCGGTCGAGTCGGCGTTCAGGCCGGAAAGCGGAATATAAAAACTTGGCATCGTGAATCTCCTTGGATTCTCCCAAAAGGTTGGGGCAAGCCGTGGCGGCTAGCCGGTGATCGAGCTTCATCGGGCTCCCGAGAAGCCGCCTGCGTCGGACTGTTAGTGAGACCGCCCATTCAAGGCGTTAGCGACGGTTTGCGCAGCGGGATTGGCTGCGGGAATGCTGAGATTGCCGGGAGCTTGCCCCGCGCTGTGTGCCTTTGCGAATGTACTGATGGCCGCAGGCACCCTCGATGAGGGCGCCGTGGACCCAACGGGGTTGGTTGCCGTGGCTGCCGTTGCTTTATGCGCAGCGACGTGAGCCTGCGCGCTTGTGCCGCTCTTGGCCACCGACGCGGTTGCCTGCGGGGACGCTGTGCCTGTGCCTGAAGTAGGGGTCGTTGGCGCCAGAGCCGTCGTCAAGTTCTGATTGATGTCGATCAGTTGCTCCAGGCTGTTTACGGACACAAGCTGGTTGATGTATTCGTTTGGGTCCGTGGTCGCCGTCGGGTCCTGATTTTGCATCTCGGTCACCAGCAAGGTGAGAAAGTCATTGGCCGAAATTGTGGCCGAAGAGCTGCTGGAACCGCTTGTGCTGCTGGTTCCGCTTGCCGCGCTTGCGGAAGCGGCCATGGGAGCCGCCTTCGCGCCCGTCAACGCTTGCCCCGCCGTCATTTGGTGCTGATTCAGGAGTCCTGCCATTGCCGCCATTTGTTTCCTGCTTTCTCTCTCCGGCTCTTCTGTTCCCCGGCTTGCTTGTATTTCCTATCGCTTCCACTTAACCCGTTGGCCCGATCGCATCAATCCGTCTGCGGCTTCAACTTAGGCCATCACCGAAATGTGACGGGCTCCCGACCCAGTTGCCGCGGCGCTTGGCTCCTGCCTGCCTGCTGGCGCAGATTCAATCGAGGAAGCTGCCGTGGAAACGGTTGGCGTGTCTTGCTGCGTATTGGAAGAGGGTTGTGAATAGCTGCCCTGTCCGGAATCCTGCCCCGCGCCCTGATTCATTCCCTGACTGCCGGATTGGTTCATTCCGGATTGGTCCGGGCCGGATTGATTCATGCCGGATGCGAGCGAGTGACTTTCGGGCGCAGCCACGGTCAGAGTCTCGACTGGCGTATGCTGCTCGGCAAGGTAGGTATTCAACCCCGCCACCTGCCCGCCCAGCGCCTGGGCCGCGTCCGGCGAATCAGGTACCAGAGACGCATGAACTCCGCCATTCGCCGAGTCGGCTCTCACGCCAACCCATCCCAGAGCCGGGTCATGAAATCCTGCTTCGGCTTGCTGGGTGCCGGCATGTGTCCACGTGGGCGATGCGTTTGGAACCTCCCCATCGAGAGCTGCAAATGTCTCGTGAGCCGAAGGGCTGCTTGCGCTGCCGGTCGAAGCCGCAGCACCGCCGCCAGCCGAGCTGGTTGGCACGCTTGCAACCGCGAGGCCTCGCATCTGGGGGTTAGAATCCGCCGCCTGGCCGGCAATTTGCCCGTTAGCTTGGCTATTTGCTTGCGAGACCGTGCCCACGGCTCGAACGCCCCGCGCCGAGCGAATGCCGGATTGCGCTCCCACGCCTGTCGTCAAACCGGTCTTCCCAGCGACGGTAGGCGTCGGAGCGGCTTGGGCGGGCTGCAACGGAGCGGCAGCCTGGACCGCTACGGTTTGCCCCGGCCAATCCGCCGCGATTGGCGCCGCGACAGCGTCCACTGACTGGCTCACTGGTCGAGGCTGCATCGGAGTGCGAGCCTGGGAGGATGGCTCCGGCGATTCCTCGGCCTGAGCGCCGATCGGGCTCGAAGATTGAGCCGGATCGCTTGCAGTCGCCGATTGTGCTTGACTTGAAGGCGCGAGGTTCTGCTGGCTGACCGGCTGGCTTGCCACTTGCGATTTTGTTCCGGTTGGAGGTACAAGATTCGCGGGGCCAAGTGGCTCGTCTGTTCTTGAAGTGCGCACGGGAGCCGAGGGACTTGCCGATGAATTGAGCGCGGACCCGACTGGCGACGCAGGAATCCCGCCTGCGATTGCAACCTGGCTAGGCGATGCGAGGCCCGACGCGAGGCCTGGTCTGGCAGTCGAACTGCCAGTGCCTGGATAGAATGAACGCGCCGTTGCCGATCCAAGTCCGGCTTTGCTGCCACTTTCGGTGCCACTTC
>CAZSVJ010000129.1:0-9909 GCA_964610185.1 uncultured Occallatibacter sp.
ACACCGCCGAGCCCGATCCCGGAGTGCCCGTGTAACTCAGGCTCCAGTCGGGAATCAAGGGCAGATCGCCGGCCTGCGTCGATAGCATCTTCACCCTGATTCCACCCGTGATGTTATCAGTGTTCAACACCACGTTGAACTCGGTTTTCATCTCGCGGTCGATCAAATCCAGCAGCACCGGGTTGGCATAGATGGCCGTGGGCCGCACATAGAAGCCGTTGCTGGCCACCATCTGCGCCACCGCCGACTTGATTCCGTCCACGATTGAAGCAGTCGTGCCGATCGAAACCGTATTGCCTCCGGCAATAATCTGCTCCGTGACTCCCATGTACTGCGTCGTTGTCGGCGTGCTTAGGCTGGTGTCGTTGCCGTTCCACAGAGCCACGTCGTGCGTGACCATTACGCCGCTCACCGTGTCCACCAGGTCTTTGGCCTGTAGATAGGCGAATTGCTTCTGCTGGTCGCCCAGCTCGATGTCGAACAGGTTGTAGTTGATCTGCGATACGATCGCCTTCAACGGCACGCTTCGCTCCACGCGGGTTGGGCTTACAACTGTGGGCACGATGCTGCGCGGGTTGACGAAGCCGGCGGTACCCGGATTCGGAATCGCCGTCTCCTCAAAGAACCGCGACGGATGACCGGTGGCCGGAACCTGCTTGATGCGCTGCCCGAAGGGGCTCGAACGCCGGCATATATCGAAGATTTCGGTTTGATAAAGCGGAACTTCGATAGCGCCCGGCCCGATGAAATCTGCTGCGGCGTGAATGTCTGCAAAGGTTGCGTTCATAGGCTCTTTCCGCCCCCTCCATGGGGCCGTTGCTTGAGTGATCAGTGATCAGTGGTCAGTGATCAGTTAACGTCGATCAGCGGTCCGGTCAATGGTCACAAGCAACAGACCACCGATCACTGACAACTGAAAACTGCCTTCAGGCGATCGACCCCGCCCGCAGCAGTTGACTTTTGACCGCGATTCGTTGCTCGAGGCTCAGTCCGGTGAGTGCCGCATCCAGGGTTCGCACATCGACAGGCCCCTCGCCGATTCCGTGCTTGGCCAGCATTTCCGAAGTGGCCGCGGGCATGGTTTTGCGTAGCGGATTCAGCACCGCGGGCGCGGCCGCCGCCTTCACTTCGGCCAACTCGCGTTCCACCGCTGCCAGCTTCTCCGCCAGCTCCGCTTCGCGCCGGTCGGCCGCGGCGGATTCCACCGTTGCCGAGATTTTTTTCACCTCGCCCGTCAATGCGACCTGCCGCTCCTCCAACCAGTTCAGCGCTCTCTCCAACTGAGCCGCCGCGGCGTCGATCCGCTCCGCAATATCCTTTTCGTTTTTCTCCATGACCTTCCTTTCTTCAGTGGTTAGTGGTTAGTGATTAGTGGTTAGTTACCACGACGGGCGAGATGCCCGCAGCAAAAGTCAAGACTGCCGAAGAACATCCCTCATTGGCTAAAGCCCATCGTTCGTAAGGAAGCATTTTCGGCACGATCCGCCGCGGCGGATCGTGCTCTTTCAAAGCCCGATCTTTATCAGGGGATTGCTAACTTCCTGGCTCGTGTCCTGAGGCTGAAGTTCATTCAAGAATTAAGCTGCCAAAATGCAGGTCCTTCGACTCCGCTGTAGAACGCTTCGCTCAGGATGACTGCCTCTTTTGGGGGTTCGTGTATGCGGCATTTGTTCAACGAACCTCGGACTCGGGACGCTAGCTCATCGGTTGTTCCTTTAACTCGCCATGCGGAAGCTTGTGGCGCGGTAGGCGGCTTTCTCTCGCAACAGAATTGCCGCTCCGGTAAAGGTTACGCGGGTCAATTTCCAAACCTCGGCCCGCATATCCTCAACCCGCGCGTCGGCCAGTTCGTAACTCATCCCCATTGCCTCGGGGTCCGCCGCGGTGGACGCCTCGATTGCCGCGGCCACCTCGGGAAAGTCGCGGGCGTAGAGGTACCCGCGGACTACCAGGCGCTGGCCGATCAGATCGGCCTCGGTCAGCAGCCCGATTTTGCGCCGCGCATCGTGGCCGTCCCATCCCGGCCGATAGTCCACCGCCATGCCCAGCAGTGAAGGCAAAGCCGTCTCCGCAGCCTCGCGCGTCAACAGCACCCGGTGCCCGCGCGCCCCGGCCGGAGCCTTGTCGCTGGCCGCGTTGACCATCGTCAATACCCCATCGAACGCCACCCGGTTGGGGTGCCCGTCCACGTGAGGGAACTTTACCGCCATCGCTTCCAATCGCATGCGCTCTCCCTGTGAAGCAAGGGCTAGGGACTAGGGAATAGGGAACCGAGGCGAGCGGATGAGGCCCCAGGTTTGGAGCTGATCATCGCGACAGGAACCGCACCCGTCTGTTCCGTCTTTGGTACCTAGTCCCTAACACCTAGTCCCTTGTAGTCGTCGCTTCGCCCGCCAGTTGTGCCGTCCCATCCTGTCCCAATGGCCCCAGCCCTCGCATCGCCCGCACCTCATTCACCGTCAGCACGCCGGCCTGTAGCAGTTCTACCTGCACCGCCAGCTCCGTCTCTTCGTCCCGCGCATTGAGGTCGTTGAACACAAACTCAAACTCCCGCCAGCCAATGCACTTGCCGAACAGGTCACGGGTCAGATGCCCCGCCAGGAGCATCGCCAAGGGAGAGATCGCCCCGCGAAACGCCTCATCGGTCATCTCCGCAGCCGTCGATTGGTTGACATCCGCCTCCAGGCCAAGCATCAGCGGCGGCAGGCCAAAAGCATTCGCAACCATGCGGATGAGAAACTCCTGCCAGGCCAGCCGCATGTCCGCATCCGTTCCTTGAGCAAAGCGCAGCACCTCCGGTTTCTGCTCGGTGGAAATCAGCGGCACCCGCCCCGTTCCTTCAATCTCGTCCTGCCACCAGCGAATCAGCCGGTCGTGCTGCGCAGGCGTGGCCTCGTTCAGCCACAACGCATACTGAGCCACAGAGTTCGCCGCCAGCTTTCCCGCGTACCGATGCGCGCTTAAGAACTGATTCACGGTTTCGAAGGCCACCTCGAGCGGGCCCAGCCCAAACGGCGTAAAGCTGCGCGGATTCATGCGGATGTACATCAACTGGTCGTCGCGCAGATCCACAGCGGCCGACTCCAGTTGTCCCGGCAGTACCTGCGCATACCGAGGCGTCTCCGCATCGCCGTCCCAGCGGGCATTGATTCGAATTGAGGCCCCATCCACGGCCCACATCATCGCCGGACGATCCGGGTCGCCTGTCGGCTCCATCTCAATGGCCCCGAATCCGCCTGTCAACGCGTCCTCGATTGCCTGTTCCATCAGGGTTCTAAAGCTGTCGACCGCATTGGGCTCTTCCAGCATCAGGCGCAGCGCGCGCAGCTTTCTCTCTGTAAAAGCGAGATCCTGCTGGCGAAAGCCCCGCCGCACCCGCACCTGCCAGTCCATAGACGCGATGCGGTCCTTGATCACGTTGATCGCCCGGCGGACAATCGGGGTCTCGGCGAAGCGGCGCAAATTCATCGGCGTCGGCTTGGGCAGCAGCCTTCCCGGAAACTGGACCGGGCTCAATATGGATGGCAGCGCCAGCGTCTTGCGCTCCGCCTCCGCCGATGCGGCTATCTCCGATTTGCGATCGCCTCCCACCGCCTGCCGCCAGATCTCCCGCAACTGATCGCCTATCTTCACGCGCACCTTCCCTTTCAGCTTCTAGCTATTAGCTCTTAGCTTCTAGCTAAGTGCCGCTTCGCTATAGAGCACATCGCCTTCGCAACTCTTGCCGCAAAGAGCAGAGGCGCAACCTTGAATGGTTGCGCCTCTGGCTTTTCAGCTTTTTGCCGCCAGGGAACCTCCGAATAGGTCCCATTTCCAGCGGCTCGTTTCCTCAGGGGCTAAAGCCCGCGTTCTTTTTGTTGCATGAGCGGCACGATCCGCCGCGGCGGATCGTGCCCTTTCAAATCCCCGACTTATTCAGATGTTATCTAACTCTCTGTTTCCTGTTCAACAAATCCCATCCTACCGCAAAGGCCAGGAATTATATGCAAGTCATCGACGAATAAGTGAAACGAAGAAGCAAGTTACTCGCAGTTAGCGAGCCTCTGATGAAGTCTCTTTGTTAGCAGTCCGCTACCTCAGGGGCTAATGCCCGTGCTCGTTTTCTTGCAATTGCGGCACGATCCGCCGCGGCGGATCGTGCCCTTTCAAATCATCGATTTATTCCGGTGTTCCTTAGAGCCCGCAGTCAAGGAACCGATCCCTGATCCCTATTTCCTATTTCCTGATCCTTGTTCCCTGCTTGTTCACGCCCGCAGCTCCCGGCGCGCCGTCTCCGCCACGCGGCCCAGGTCCGATGTTGTCAAAACCCGGATGTGGTGCTCTTCCATTGTTTCCACGCCGAAGCGGTACATCTCCAGCCGTTCCGGCTCTTCGTCGGTGGCGCCCAGGCGGGCCGCAGGTTCAATCACAGCCGTCAACTCCAGCTGCGCCTTCTCGACTCGCTCCACGCCGGCCCGCAATCCGGCCGCGGAAAACGCCAGCACCTTGGCCATCTCCACGCCCGGCTCCAGGCTGACGGCGTGAAACATGCGAATCACACCATTTGGCTTGTATCCCATATCGATCCGCAACGGGTCGCCGGGGCGCGTGTACTCCGAGGCCGCGATTCGCTTTCTCAAGAGCTCCCACACACCCGCCCGTTCGAACTCAGTCCGCATCCTGGCCTGAATCGCCGCCCGTCCCTTCAGCCGCGCCACGCGCTCGCGGGGAGGCGGATCGACATACAGTTTCATCAGCTCTTCCATGCCTGCGGGAAGGCTCTCGGCTAAATATGCCTTGCCCTCGGTCATCTGCACGCTCAGCGAGAGCGATTCCTCGAGCAGCCGCATCAGGTTACCGGCAGGCGCCTCAGCCTGAAAGCGCTGCCGCAACTCGTTTTCCATCCCCTCCAGCAGCGCCGTGTCGGCCTCCGGATCGAGGCAGCGCACGCGGCGCCAGTCGCGGGTAAACTGGATCAAGGCTGGCGCATGGGCCGGTGCAGGATTGCCTGCGGAGGACTCGCGCAGGATCACCCCGATATGCACATACTCGTTCCTTACCGCATCCGGAACGTACCGGAGCAGATGAAACTCGCATGCCCGCCGCTGGTTTCCGTTATTCATCGTTGTTTGTTCTCAGCTCTCAACTCCCGGTTGGCGGCTTGCAGCTGCCCGGAACCAGCGCAAAGCGGGTCGCTGAAAGCTGCCTTTCAGTTCACTCTTCCCGCCATGTTATTCCCCCAGCGCGTCCCGTTCCAGCCCTCGTCCTGCTTTTTTCCCGGGGCGCCCCATTTCGGAAACGGTCTTCTATCCGACCTCCCGAAGCCTTCGATCAGCTCCCGGATCAGGCATTGCCGCGAGAGCAGTGTCTCGACAAGGCGTTCCATATCGCCGAGGTCGCCGCCATACCACTCGGGAGGAATCTCATTGGCCGCCGCCCAGACCGTTTCTGCCGGCAGCGTTTCAAGGCGCGTCAGCCAAGGCTCAAACGACTCCCACCCGGTAACCTCGCGGTACACGTCGTTGCGATAGTAAACCCCGCGCAGCGGAATGTCCTCAAACCGCCATTCTCCGGCGTGAAAGCAATACCCGAAGTCGATGAACACCGCCCGGTAGCGGCGCTCCCGCTGCTTGCGCGCGAACACAGCCTGGCGGCCGTTGGCGTTCCCCGTCCACTTGTCCAAACATAGAATGCCGGCAAACTCATCCAGATTCCTCACCTCGGCCAGTTGTTCCTCGGGCAGGTAATCGACTACCTGCCCCGGCATTAGCCCGCCCACAAACCGCGAACCGAACTGCAAGCCCGCCTGGCATCTGACCTGTGTCTGCCCCAAATCGATTTCCAACTCGGGCGTATTCTCGACCAGCCAGCTTGAGACCTCCACAAGTTCTGTCTCCGGCGCGGCCAGACCCGCGGCCACCGCCAGACGCGAGGCCAGAAACTCATTGGCCAGCACCCTCACGTGCTGCGGGTTGTTCTGGAACTTGACCACGTAAACATGGCCGTCGGCGCCCAGCATCAACTGGCTCTGCGCGCCGCCCCGCATTCGCCGGATCTGCTGCACCGCCAGCACCGCCAAGCCCCTATCCCGCCTTTTCGTGTCTCGTATCGAATTCTAAGCGCAAAGTGCAGTGGTTAGTGAATAGTGGTAAGTAGTCAGTTGGCCGATCTGCGGTTATTTTGGCGCCCTTGTTGCCTGCCAATCGCCGAACCGATCATCTGCGCCCAGACGCTGCGTCTTGCAACGCGCCACCGATCACTAGAACTGGTTGCACAAATATCATCCGGGGAGCAGCAGAACATCCCTCAGGGGCTAAAGCCCGCTGTTTATGGGACTTTCGCGGCGTTTTGCGGCACGATCCGCCGCGGCGGATCGTGCCCTTTCAAGACGCCATTTATGAGACTGGTTCTGGCCACTATTCACTTATCACTATCCACTGGAGAACCTAGCGGCTGCCTCTTTCCAGCAGCTGCTTCCGCGCCCCCAGTCCAACCGCCATCGCCATCACCCGATCGTCATGCGTCCCGGCTCGCGCTCCCGTGCTCCCGTTCGCCATGCGCACAAAGCACCTGCATTCTCCCAGCAGCCGGCGGCTCTGGAACCGCCCCGGCTCCTCCACAAGGCCCGCGCCCAACAGCCCCAGAACCGCCGGCCTGCTCAAGGACGTGGTCAGCCACCCCGGCTGCCCTCCTTGCCTGAAGATGCGCTGATATTTGCACGACATCTCCGCCATCGCCAGCACCCCGGTTCCGTGGTTGTTCCGCTCCACCACCAGCCACGCCTGGTTGTACTCTGCCGCCAGCTCCGTCACTAAGCGCGCCAGTTCCAGGCCGCCCACATGCCCGGCAAACTCCGCGCATTGCAAGCCAGTTTCCATATCGAGCACCTGCGCCGCCGAGTAGTCACCCTCGCTGCCGCCGCCGGCCGGGTCCACCGCAACCAGATACTCTTTGCCCTTCAGCGGAGGCAGCCAGATCTCCATCTCGCCGTTGCGCCGCCTTTCAATAGGCTCAGCCATCTCCGCCAGCCGCTGCTCGATCGCCGCCAGCTCGAACACCGAATCCCCGCTGGCCAGAAAACAGCTTTCTTCGTCCTCGGCGTACTCCTGCCGCGCCAGCCCGCGAAAGTCGGCCCGGATCTTCCGCCGGTATCCAATCTGCTCCAGATCCAGGCGCTCCCGCGCCATCAGATCGCGCTCTTCTTCGCTCAGGGTTGCTTCGTCCACGGCGCCGGCCCGGTAGCGCCGCTCCAGCCACCACGGGAAAAAGTGCCGCACCATTCCCGTCTCGCCGGCCTTCCGCCATTCCTCGTGGAAGCAGCCGCCCAACCCGTCCGGCGTCGACTCCAGAATCAGCTCCGCCCCCGGCGCCAGCGAGGCCCGCAGCCCCGCCATGATCTCCGCAGGGTCGCCCGGCCAGCGGGCCAGCTCCGAGCAGTGCAGATTCTGCACCGTCAGCCCGCGGCCCGCGTTTCGGTCTCCAGCCGATGCGACCCGGTACTGCGCATCGATCTCCGGGAACACGATCTGGCGCACGTTGACGCGCGAAGTTCTAAGCGGACCTTCGCGCAATGACGCGGGCAAAAAGTCCAGAAACCTGTGCACAATCCGGAAGATCTCCTCCGCCGCCTCCTGTGTGTGCGCGACTTCGAGCGTCAGCGTCCCCGGCTGGGTCATGGTCCTGATAAAGAACCGCGCCGCCGCCCACGTGGTCAACCCCATCTGCCTAGCCTTGAGCACGATGTTCCGCTGGCCCCGTCTCCGCTCAAACGCCCGCTGCGTCGCATTCGCTTTCAGCGGAGCCGGCCTGCCATCGCGCGCCCTCACAAAAAGCAGCCGTTCCGCCAGCGCCATCCCCACCGTGCGCCCCCGCAGCGTGGCCGGCCGATGATCCAGAATCCTCCCGAACCGCTCCAGTTCCTCCCTGTCCAAATCTTCCAGCTGCAGCCCGCCCAGCGGCGCCGCGTTTGCGCGCCTTTCCACTGTCTCTGCCACGCACCCCACCTCCGCCCGCATGGCGCTTCGTCTATTCAGCCTGGAGTCCATGCCGCTTACCTGCTCATGAATCCGCTAACTTGCGCACTCGCGATGCCCGCCGCGGCGGGCGCTAACTCGCTGCGGCCTTCGATTACCATGCAGAGCCGGCCAGCCGTAGCAAAACTCGATAAAAGGCTCAGCTCAATTCCCGCCGCACCAGTACCGTATCTGATACGCCGTGCTCGCCGTCAGCGCAGTGTTGGCAGTAAGGGTCAGCGCCGTCGTACTTTCGCTCCAACTAATCGATGTCACCAGCCCCGTCCCACTCAAAGTCGGGGTCACCACACAGTTTGCCGAGTTCGAATGCGTATTCGGAAAACTCAGCGTCGCCAGCGTTCCCGTCGTCGTGCTCGTTCCAGTTGTTAGCGTCACCGCCCCGCTCACCCCGTCGCACACGTGACCGCTCGCGCACCCAATCGTCGGACTCGACCCCGCCGCCGCTCCCGCTCCCAGCGACATCGTTCCCGAGCCCATCATGAATTTGCCGGAAACAAATCCCGTCGCCGTGGTGTTGCCGCTCGCCGTCGTCGAGAAGACCGCCGCCGGGCTTGACCCGCCGCTCTCCACGTAGAATCCCCCCGTGCCGCTCCCGGTCGAGCTGTTGATCAACACTGAATTTGATCCGGCCCCAGAGTTGAGCAATGTCTGGCCATTTTGATAGAAGATCGCCCGGTCCAGGGAGTTCACCACATCCGTCAACTTGAAGTAGTTGCTTGCATCCTTCCGCAGCTTCCATTCTGAAGTCCCGGCATAGTTGTTGAACCCCAGCGCGCCCACCTGGTCAGCGCCCGTCCCCGGCTGGATCGCCACATCCTGCTCGGCCGCCGCGCCGTTCGCGAAAGTCGTGGTATTGCCCGTAAATGTTGGCCCGTTCGCCAGCACCGCATTGCCTGTGCCGGTGGTTGAAGCCGCAACCAATGTCCCGCTGCCGTTTGTGCCGATTAGGGTCGCCGAGGTCAAACCCCGGTCGACGATCGCCGGCGCGTTTACGGTGCCGGGCAGATATGTGTTCCCGCCTCCGTCGATAGTTGGCGCGACCGCGCCCCACGCCGTGTATGCCGAATCGTAAATCGCGCATTGAGTCGTTGCCGACCCCGCCACCTGGCTCGGCGGAGACATCCCATACATCTGCCCCGGCCACGCAACCGTGTAAATGGAACTCCCTTGCGTGATGCGAAAACAAACCTCTTGGCCGTCGAACGCGCCATTTGCGATGGTCGAGCTTGTAACGTTGCCGGTTAGAACAAGTGTGTTGAGAGCTACCGTGGAACTCCATGTCACTGCCCCGCTACTTGCAGATGGAGTAAAGATCCCGCCCGAAATCCAGCCCGGAGATGAAATGTCGCCGGAGGCATCCACGGTCGCCCCGCCATTAAGCGCTTCAGTCGTCTGGGTGGACGATGTGACATTGTTCCACGTGCGGTAGACCGTCGGCGAGGAGGGGTAAATTGGGGTGTATACATTGACGAATTTATTGCTCTCAAGCGTGAGATCGTTGAATGTCCCAGCCGTGGCGTCGTCACGAATCCCCGCGCCGAGATTGGTAAAGACATTACTCTTGAAATCAAAACCTGTGGATTCCGGCGTCATGCTCCCCGTGGCAATCCAGATGCCTGAACAACTACTTGAAAACCCAGGTTGAGAAGCGACTGTCAAATCGTGCACTGAGACGTTGTAAACCGCGCCTGAGCCATCCGCCCCGTTGCCAAGCATCACGCCCGCGCAACTTCCTGTAGATGTACCCATGTTGATCGAGTCTGGGCCGATATTCGCGTTGTAAGAAGACGGATTCAAAGTCATCGTTCCGCTGTGCGCTTCAACGACGCCGCTGGAGTTTGTCACGGCCAGAACTGTCAGGCTGTTAGCAATCGCGGTAAGTGTCGTGCTGTTGTTA
>CAZSVJ010000130.1:0-9872 GCA_964610185.1 uncultured Occallatibacter sp.
CACGTCGTGAAAGAACCGCTCGACAAGGTTCATCCACGAAGCTGAAATGGGCGTGAAGTGTCCTCACCGAGCGGCTCGCTTTGGGCGCTTATCTCAAAGCAATCAATGATAGTGAGGATAGGAGTGTGAACGGACGTAGAACCATATTTCAAATTATCCAATACGCAACTGGGTTGGCAGGACTTCTCCTGATGACCGCCGTTCCAATTGCGGCCGAGCAGCCTGCCGCGCCCGAGGGAGCCGGGCAGTCGGAGCGCGTCTCCGGCCGTTCGGCAGCCGTTTGCGAGCCTTCTACACAGGGCTCGCCGTATATTCCGGTTGACAGTTGGGTCTATCCTGCTGTGCTGCGGCTCTACTCGATGGGTTATATCGATCGTGTTTATCTGGGCATGCGCCCCTGGACGCGCGCCAGTTTGAGCCGCATGCTCGAAGACATCGACGCCCAGATTCACGACGCGGATATGTATGGGGATCCAACGAGTGGCGAGGCGCGGAATATCTACACCGCTTTAATCCACCTTCTGCATTACGACGCCGGAATGAAATGCCTCACGCAACAGGACGGCGTGCATGTCGAATCGCTCTATTCCGTGGCCCGCGCCATCAGCGGCATACCGCTGCGTGACAGCTTCCATCTCGGCTCGACAATCATCAACGATTACGGCCGTGCCTACGAAAACGGGATCAACAACTACACTGGTGCCAGCGGCTATGCCACCGCCGGCCGGTTTACGCTGTATGCGCGCGGCGAATTTCAAGGCGCGCCCTCGGCCATTGGCTATTCCCAAACGCTGGCCCAGATGCTCAGCACGATTGATGCCACGACCTTCCTCAACGCGGCCACCGGGCTTCCTTACAGCCAGGCCACCATCCCGATGGGGCCGATCGCCACCAACACCTCCGGGCGCTTCCTTGAGGCTTATGCCTCGGTCCACCTGCTCGACCACGAAGTTTCTTTCGGCAAGCAAGACGACTGGCTGGGGCCGGGGCTGGGCGGCGGTATGGCCTACTCCAACAACGCGGGAAACATCTACTCCTTTCGCATCAACCGCGTCGAGCCGCTCCACATCCCGCTGCTTTCCCGGTTCACAGGACCCTTCCGCTATGACTTTTTGGTTGGAAAGCTTCGGGGACACACCTTTATGCCAAACCCCGCCTATCTCGCCGGCCCCTCGTCGAGCGTGCCCAACGTGGTCAACCCCGGCGACCCCTGGGCGCATGTCGAGAAATTCAGCTTCAGGCCCACACGCGATCTCGAATTCGGCTTCGAGCGTACGGTGATTTGGGGAGGAGAAGGTCACGAGCCCATCACCCTTCGCACTTTTCTGAAGAGCTTCTTCAGCACAAACTCCACTTATCCTGCGGTGAAGTACACCGGTCAAGATCCTGGCGCCCGCTTCGGCGCTTTCGATTTCAGTTACCGTCTGCCTTTCACACGCAACTTGCTAACCCTTTACACCGACATGGAGGCGCATGACGCGCCCAGTCCCATCGCCAAGCCTCTGCATGGCACCTTCCGACCGGGCCTCTATCTCTCCCATGTCCCCGGAATCCCAAAGCTCGATGTGCGCGTCGAAGGCGTCGACACCGATTCCTCCTATCCGAGCAGTATCGGCGGCCGTTATCAGTATTGGGAAGTTATTCAAGTGCAGGGGTATACGAACAATGGTCAGTTGTTCGGCGACTGGATCGGCCGCGAAGACAAGGGCGGGCAGGGCTGGATCACTTATCACTTGAGCGGAGATGAATGGATTCAGCTTGGGCTGCGCAACCAGAAAGCCGCCAAGGACTTCATCCCCGGCGGTACCACCCTGAACGACATCAACTTCCAGGTGGTCAAGCGCATCGGCAAGGACTTCGAGATCGACGGCAACTTCGCACTGGAACACTGGAAGGCGCCCATCTACCCCAGCGGGACCCCCAGCTACCCCGCCGGCCAGCAAACCGTGACCACCACTACGGTCCAGTTTACGTGGTTCCCAGAAAGAAAGATCAACTTCTAGCGCTGCGTGCCATAAGGCATCGGGCGAATGGACCGGCTTCCTTTCGAGGATGATGACAGCACGGTTACGTGCCCGGTTTGCGTGAGGTTCGCCCGCAGTCGAAACACGTCGCAGCAGGAAGAAATGGAGAGGTCCAGGCAGTCTCTGGCGCAGTTCGAAATTGCCGATTCAATTTAAATTCTCGAGCGAAGCCGCACATCCTGATGATGGAGATGCGGCTTCGAGCGCGTCTGAAAGGAGTTTTTGAACAATGACTGATTTTCTGATCTGGCTGGCTTTCATCGGATTGATACTTGTGCCGGCAATCTCGGCTTTATTTTCGCACGGCAAATCTCAACAACGCGACAACCGGGATTCTGATTCGTCTATGGCTGCGATGAAATCTTCTGGTCCTTTTTGGGCAAGAGCGAATCGAGCAGCAGAAGACAGGCGCCGATGACGATGGAGGAGTCGGCTACGTTGAAGTCTGGGAAGTGGTAGCTGAAGATGTGGACTTCAATGAAATCGACGACCGAGCCGTAGAGGATGCGGTCATGCACGTTACCCAGGGCTCCGGCAAAGATGAGCGCGAGGGCGACGGTGGCCAGGGTGAAGCGATCGGCGAGCCTAACCATAGCGATGAGGACAATCAGCGCAGCCAGGAGCGCAAAGCCAATCAGTGCCCATCGAACTGTGTGGGGCGAAGCGGAGTCGGCGAAGAGCGAGAAGGCAGCCCCGTCGTTGGTCCAATGAGTGATGCGCAGAACGCGAGGGATGATGGGGATCGCGCCGCCCAGGCGTATGTGCGCCGCGACCCAGGTTTTGGTGAGCCGGTCGGCAAAGATGACCAGCGCGGAGATGAGCAGGAGCCAGGGTAGGCGGCGTGGGATGAACTTGCTCACGAGGCGATCTCCGTTGGCTGCGGCGGTTCGATGCCCATTTCTTTGAGAGCGGATCGGCAGCGGGTGCAGACGTTTTGCCAGATGCCGTAGGCGGAAACTTCGGGCATGAAGTTCCAGCAGCGGGCGCATTTGTGGCCGCTGGCGGGAAGTACCGCCATCTCAGAACTTGTACCTTCAAATATCTGGACCTCGGAGACGTTGAGAATCTCCTTCAGTCCTGCAAAGTGTCGCTTGAGCAAGTCGAATAACTTACCGGGCGCGGTGATTTTGAGTTGCGCCTCAAGCCCCTTGCCGATCAGTTTTGCCTGGCGCTCGTTCTCAAGCAATACCAAGGCCGCATCACGTACTACGAAGAGCTGCTTCCATTCTTCCAGCAGCGGAGCAGGGTCTTCCGAGAAGACTTCGGCCGGGGAAGGGAATTGCGCCAGGTGCACGCTCACTTCGCGACCTTCGACGGCGGGCAGGTAATCCCAGACCTCGTCGGCGGTGAAGCTGAGAATTGGCGCGACCAGCCTGGTCAACGCTTCGGTGATCTTCCAGAGAACGGTCTGCGCAGAGCGGCGCCCGTGGCTGGTGGGCGCAAACGTATACATGCGGTCCTTGAGCACATCGAGATAGAAGTTGCTCAGGTCGACGATGGCGAATTCGTTGACCGCATGGTAGACGCGATGAAATTCAAAGGCCGCGTACCAGTCGCGGATTTTTTCCGTGAGATCGCGAGTTCGCGCCAGCATATAGCGGTCAAGCGGCAGAAGTTCGCCTTCTGGAACCTGGTCGCGGCTCGGCACAAAACCGTGGAGGTTGCCGAGCAGGAAGCGGAAGGTATTGCGCAGCTTGCGATAAATGTCGGCGCAGCGCTGCATCAGGTTTTCGCTGGCGGCCATGTCTTCCCTGAAGTCGATGGACGCGACCCACAGGCGGACAATCTCGCCGCCGAGCCGGTTGGCGATATCGACGGGGTCTACGCCATTGCCCAACGACTTCGACATGGCGCGGCCCTGTTCGTCCAGGGTCCAGCCGGCGGTGGCCACGCGGGAGTACGGCGCGCGCCCGCGCAAGGCGACCGAAGTTAACAGCGAGGAGTGAAACCAGCCGCGGTGCTGATCTCCGCCTTCGAGGTACAAGACCTCAACCCCCTCGCCGTTTTGGAAGGAGGTATACGCTGCTTTTAGGTCTGGATCGGACTCGGCTACGGCAAACCAGCTTGTGCCCGAGTCGAACCAGACATCGAGGATGTCGTTTTCCTTCCTGAAGCCCTGGCCAGGCGGGCGGACCTCTCCACAATTCTTGCAGACGGTATTCTCCGGCAATAGTGCCTCGATTGGGGTGGTGTGCCAGGCCTCAGCCCCTTCACGCTCGAACAAATCGACGATCTTGCGGTTCAGCTCCGCGTCGAGAATCGGCTGATTGCAGTTTTCGCAGAGAAACACTGCGATGGGCACACCCCAGATGCGCTGGCGGCTGATGCACCAGTCGGGACGGGTCGCAATCATATTGGTGATGCGCTCCTTGCCCCAGGATGGATCCCAGACGACCTTGCCGATCTCTTCAATTGAGAGCTGGCGAAAGGTTGTCGTGGAGCCGTCCTCGCGCTCGACCGGAGTCTCCAGTCCGATGAACCATTGCTCCGTTGCGCGGAAGATGACGGGATGGTGGCAGCGCCAGCAGTGCGGGTAGGAGTGCTCCAAGTCGCGGCTGGCCAGCAACGCACCTGCCTCTTCAAGCATGGCGACGATGATGGGATTGGCGGCCCAGACTTTCAGGCCTTCGAAGGCGGGCGGCACGGCGCGGTTCCACGCGGCTGGGTCCACATGGATGCGGCCGGAGGCGTCGACACGAGTAGTGGCGTCGAGGCCATAACGCTGGCCAGTGTAGAAGTCGTCGACGCCGTGTGAGGGAGCGGTGTGAACGGCGCCGGTGCCCTGATCGGCGGTGACGTAAGTGGCCAGCACGCCCAGAATGCTACGGTCGAGGAATGGGTGCTGAAAGGTGACGCGGTCGAGAGCTGCGCCTTTGAACCGGGCGACCTCGCTCACCTCGCCAAGGTTGCAGGCGGCGATGGTCGCGGCGGCCAACTCGGCGGCAACGATGTAGACGTTGCCGTCCACAGCTTGCAATGCCACGTAGTCAAAGTCTGGATGAAAGGCCACGGCCAGAGACGCGGGCAGAGTCCAGGGGGTGGTGGTCCAGATAATGGTCGAGACCTGTTTGCCCTCCAGCGCCGGATCGATGGCCGAGGGGTCAGAAGTGAGACGGTAGCGCACGTAGATTGAGGGACTGGTATGCATCTCGTACTCGACCTCGGCCTCAGCCAGGGCGGTTCGGTCGTGGATGCACCAATAGACAGGCTTGAGCCCGCGGTAGACGAAGCCTTTTTCGAGGAATCCATAAAAAGCTTCGAGCGTGCGCGCTTCGTAGTCGCGGGACATGGTCTTGTAGGGCTTTCCCCAGCGGCCAAAACAGCCAATGCGCTCAAGCTGCGAGGTTTGCAGGTCAACGTACTTCTGCGCGTAGTCGCGGCAGGCTTCGAGCACGGCGGGGACGGGCATTTCCAGCTTCTTGCGGCCAAGTTGCTCATCGACCTTGATTTCGATGGGCAGTCCGTGGCAATCGAAGCCGGGAACATAGGGTGAATCAAAGCCGGCCATGGTTTTTGACTTCACGACGAAGTCTTTCAGTCCATGGTTGAGCGCATGGCCCAGGTGCATGGGGCCGTTGGCATAGGGAGGGCCGTCGTGCAGAATATAAGCCGGACGGCCCAGGCCTGCCTTGCGCAGCTCTTCGTAGATGCGGAGCGAGGCCCAGCGCTCAAGCCGAAGTGGCTCATTCTGCGGTAGATTGGCCTTCATCGGAAAGGCGGTTTGGGGCAGGGTAAGGGTCGCCTTCAATTCGGGCGCTGGGGACATCGTCACTCCATGAGACATTTCAAACTTATTCACTCGAACCAGTTGCAAAACTATGTTCAGGCTACAGGTTGTGTCAGGGCACGACTTCAGTCGTGCCGCAGATAGCCAAATCAAATTCCGGCTTTAGCCGCTGCGGAATTGCAAATAACTGAAAACAAAAACCTCAGGGGCTAAAACCCAACGCAATTTTGTTGCTTTCCCGGCAC
This sequence comes from uncultured Occallatibacter sp., assembly GCA_964610185.1. Taxonomy (GTDB): domain Bacteria; phylum Acidobacteriota; class Terriglobia; order Terriglobales; family Acidobacteriaceae; genus Telmatobacter. The sequence goes on from CAZSVJ010000130.1 coordinate 5,997, forward strand.
GCGATCCAGGGGGTACCCCGGTCGCGCCCTGACACTCGCCGCGGCGAGCCCTCTCTGGGATTTGCGAAAGGTGCACTTCTTAGTGTAAATGGCTGGGAAAGAGATTTTAGGTAACAACTGGCAGGGTCGCCCGTCTATTGATTATGGAAGCCGCCGGTAACCGGAAATATGAGACTTTGGAGCGTGGGCTGGATTTCCGGCAAGACAAAACCGGCATCTGACGAGCATAATGAGTGATGGACTATGGGGTGCGAGAGTTTTAGTCCCCTTGGTTCTGAGGCAACCGCTACAGCAGAAGCCATGGAAAACGACGAGCCTATGTCAGATACAGAATCGCAAGCCGCAGTCCTGACCGGCCACGAGTTCGACGGCCTTCTTGGACGGTCCTTTGAGGAGAAGCCCATCTGGGTTGGGCTCTACGAGAGCATCCGGGATGTGTTCTTTCCTCCCCACCTGCCGCCCCTGGAGCTGACCTCGAAGCCGATTCCTGTCCCGGACCGCATGGCTGTGAAGCCCAATCCATGGGCGATCGGCACTTCGATTGGCTTCAATCTTGCCATTATAGGGCTTCTGCTGTTCCTCGGAATCAAGACGGCGATCCAGATCGCAAACAAGACCCAGTTGACCGCGACGAGCATTGATTTGACGGATTTCAAGGCGCCCAAGGCAGATAAGGCAAACGGCGGCGGTGGCGGCGGCGGCGAACACAGCATTGTCGATCCCATCAAGGGTCATCTGCCCAAAATCGAGAAGGACCCGGTCGTGCCGCCTCAGGTGCAGACCGTGGACAAACCCAAGCTGGCGATGGAGTCGGCGATCATGGTGCAGCAGAACATCACGCTGCCGGACAATCCGCAACTTCCCACCATCGGCGTCAAGAACTCCACAAACGTGACGCTGGCGTCGGGCGGGCAGGGCTCTAACGGCGTTGGCAACGGCTCTGGCGGCGGACTTGGCAATGGAACAGGCGATGGATATGGGCCCGGCTACTACGGCGGCGCCGGTGGCGGGCTGTATCGGGTTGGCGGCGGAGTTACAGCGCCGGTCGCTCTGAACAACGTTGAGGCCGAGTTCTCCGACGAGGCGCGCAGGGCAAAGTACCAAGGCGTATGTATCATCTCGCTGATTGTGGATGCGCAGGGGAATCCTCAGAACCCGCGCGTGGTGCGTGCGCTGGGCATGGGCCTGGACGAAAAGGCCTTGGAAGCGGTTCGCAAATACAAGTTCAGGCCGGCGATGAAGGGCAATACCCCGGTGCCGGTAATGATTTCTGTCGAGGTCAACTTCCGCTTGTATTGAAAAATCGATCAGGATCTCGCAGAAGGGCGGAGCGCGTGGCGCTTCGCCCTTTTTTCTTCGTTCGGAAGAAACATGTGAAGCGATTTAGTTCAAGGCAACGGCAGCTTTTTGTGGTAGTCTTCGCTGGGCGAAATTTGGAGGAATTAGCGATGATTCTGCGGCGGAAGCTCAGTGGTTTGGCGGGGCTGGCAATTTGGTTGGGGCTTCTTGCGGGGTTTCCCAGGGCCGCTTTAGCCCAGGCGGATTATCCCTTCCGGGACACGAAGCTTGGCGACGACCAGCGAATTGACGACCTGCTGGGCCGGTTAACGGTAGAAGAAAAAATCCTGCTGATGTCGGATCATCCCAAGATTCCACGGTTAGGAATCGAGTTTTCGGGACAGGTGGAGGGACTCCATGGGCTGGCGCTGGGCGGGCCAGGCGGCTGGGGCGGTAGAGGCAGGCAGCCGATGCCGACCACGACCTTTCCGCAGGAAAAGGGGTTGGGCGCAACCTGGGACCCGGATCTGCTCAAGAAGATTGCCGCGCTGGAGGGTTTTGAGGCGCGCTACGACTACCAGAATCCAACGTTTCAGCGGGGCGGTGTGGTGATTCGCGCTCCCAATGCGGATCTGAGCCGGGACCCGCGCTGGGGCCGGACCGAGGAGTCGTACGGCGAAGATCCATTTCTCGTCGGTACGCTCACCGTTGCCTTTGCGCAGGGACTTCAGGGGCCCGATCAGAAGCACTGGCAGGCCGCGTCGCTGATGAAGCATTTCATGGCCAACGAGAACGAGGACGGGCGAACTCACACCTCCTCAGACTTCGATGAACGGCTCTTTCGCGAGTATTACTCTGTGCCGTTCAGGATGGGCTTCGAGCAGGGCGGCTCACGCGCGGTGATGGCCTCGTACAACGCATGGAACGGCACACCGATGCTGATTAATCCGGTGCTGAAGTCCGTGATGATTCCCGAGTGGGGCAACAACGGGTTGATCTGTTCGGACGGCGGCGCGCTGGGGCTGCTGATTACATCGCACAAGAGCTTTCCCGACAAAGAGCACGGCGTAGCAGCAGCGGTCAAGGCTGGCATCAACAACTTTCTCGATATGTACAAAGACGATCTGGCCAAGGCTTTGAAGGATGGCTTATTGACAGAGGCGGACATGGACGCATCGTTGCACAACGAGCTGCGCGTCTTCCTGCGTCTTGGCGAGTTCGATCCGCCCAGTGTTGACCCGTATGCGGAGATCGGCGTAAAGACCGAAGGAGCGCCGCCGCCGTGGCAGCTTGACTCAAGCAAGGCGCTGGCGCGGCTGGCGACCGACGAGTCGATCGTATTGCTGAAGAACGAAAACAATACGCTGCCGCTTGACCGGAAGAAGCTGAAGACCATTGCGGTGATCGGCCCGTGGGCGGACCAGGTGCTGCTCGATTGGTACAGCGGGACGCCGCCCTATACGGTGAGCGCGCTGGAAGGAATTCGCGAGGCCGCGGGCGATGGAGTTAAGGTGCTGTTCGTCGATGGATCGGACAAGGCGGAAGCGGCGGCGTTGGCCGGAAAGGCGGACGTGGCGATTGTGGTGGTGGGCAACCACCCGGTATGCAATGCAGCGTGGGATCAATGCCCCACACCTTCAAACGGCAAGGAAGACGTTGACCGCAAGACCATCGTGCTGGAGCAAGAGGACCTGGTTAAGCAGGTGTTCGCGGCCAATCCACGGACAGTCGAGGTGCTGCGGTCGAGTTTTCCGTATGCGATTGTCTGGAGCCAGCAGAATCTGCCGGCGATTGTGCACATGACGCATAACAGCGAGGAAGAAGGTCATGGGTTGGCTGACGTGCTGTTTGGGGACTACTCGCCGGCAGGGCGGTTGACGCAAACATGGCCCACGGGCGACGCTCAGTTACTGCCTATTCTGGACTACAACTTGCTGCACGGGCGGACTTATCTCTACAGCAAAGACAAGCCGCTGTATGCCTTCGGATACGGGATAAGTTATACGAGCTTTGCTTACGAGGGTGTGACGGTAAGCGCGCCCAAGGTCGCTGCCGAGGGAACGATTCATGTGACGGTCAAGGTGAAGAATACTGGCGAGCGGGCCGGAGATGAAGTGGCGCAGCTCTACGTCCAGCATCTGGGCTCGAAAGTCGAGCGGCCGCAACTTGAACTGAAGGGCTTCAAGCGGGTGAGGATCGAGGCCGGGGCCGAGCAAAATGTAGTGTTCGATTTGAAGCCGCGCGACCTGGCGTATTGGGATGCGGCAGCGCACGTCTGGCGGGTTGAGAAGGAGCAGGTGCGGGTGCTGGCCGGTGGATCGAGCGACAGACTTCCTGTCCAGTCAACCGTGGAGGTTGAGACAGGCGGAGAGTTCAAACCATAGTAAGTGCCGGGTTATAGAACTTACCTAACTTTGCGTGGCGATTTGCGACGCGGAACGTTCACGCCATCTTCCGCGTGTGAAGTCGGGAAACTTAATAGGCGCACTGCCATTCTCGACCGAAGCCACGCTAAGTGGCCCGGGCGCCGACCAGGCCGCGGCATCGTACACATCCATATCCGGGGATAGGCCGTCGCGCATGCACTGTAACAGCCGG
>CAZSVJ010000131.1:0-9857 GCA_964610185.1 uncultured Occallatibacter sp.
CCATTTTCAGGACGATCGCGGCGTGGTGGGCCGTGCGGTGCGTCTGAATGGGCATCCCCTCACCATCCTTGGCGTCGGTCCGCCAGAGTTCAACGGAACGCTCCTGTTTTTCAATCCCGATTTTTTTGTGCCGCTCGTGGAGGACCCGCTGCTGGTGGGCGACGACATGACCGCGCGCGGAAACCAGTTCATCTTCGAGATTATGGGCCATCTCAAGCCTGGCGTCACTCCGGCGCAGGCCGTTGCCGACATGAACTCGATCGGGGCGGATCTGCAAAGGACCTATCCCAAAGACGTCGGCAAAATGACGTTCGTTCTGAGGAGCCCGAGTCTCTATGGCGATTTTCTTGGACGCCCGGTACGGGCATTCATGGCAGGGCTGATGCTGCTGACGGGGCTGATCCTGCTTGCCGCATGCGCCAACCTGGGTAGCCTGTTTGCCGCGCGCGCGGCGGATCGCTCCAAAGAAGTGGCTCTGAGGCTTGCACTGGGCTCAAGCCGCAAACGCATTCTGCGCGGACTGTTTACAGAAGCCATCATGGTTTCTTTGGCAGGAGGCGCGGTGGGGCTGACGGGCAGCGTGGTGCTGCTGCGCGCACTGAGCGCTTGGCAACCCTTCCCCAGTCTTCCCATCCATCTGGCGGTGAATCCAGATGCAAAGGTGTATGTGGTCGCGGTGCTGCTGGCGCTGGCCAGCGGAGTCCTGTTTGGCGCAGTGCCAGTCAGGCAGGTGCTGAGGACGAATCCATATCAGGTGGTGAAGGCAGGATCGGGAAGCCGGGCCGGGAAGCGGGTAAGTGCGCGCGATGTGCTGCTGGTGGTTCAGATTGCCATCTGCGGGGTGCTGGTGACCTCGTCGCTGGTGGCAATCAGGGGGCTGGTGCGCTCGCTACATGCGCATTTCGGCTTCGATGTCGAGAACACCATGATTGCATCGACTGACTTGAGCATGTCCGGCTACAGCGGAGATCGCGTTCCAGCGATGCAGAAGCGGATGATCGAAGCCCTCGAGGCGCTGCCCGGAGTGGAGTCAGTGGGATTGGTCGACGCGTTGCCGTTAGCTGTTAGCGGCGAAGGCGACTCGATCGTCTTCACCGACAGCATGTCCGATCTGCGGCCATCGAACGCCGCAACCGATGCCGCGATATTCAACATCTCTCCAGAATACTTCCGGGCAGGCGGCACAGCGCTGGTCTCGGGCAGAACATTCACGTGGCACGACGACAGGAACTCGCCACGGGTGGCTGTAGTGAATCGGGAGTTTGCGAGCAAGCTGTTCGGTCCCGCAGCCAATCCGATTGGACGCTCATACAAGATGCGGGATGGAACGCTCATTCAAGTAGTGGGCGTCGCAGAAGACGGGAAGTATAACAGTCTCACGGAAGATCCGGTCCCTGTCATGTTCTTACCGATTCTGCAATCGCCCTCAAGCTCGACCATCCTGTTGGTACGCTCGCGTGCAGGTTCCGGCAACACCTCGCAGCTTTTGGGCGCGGCAATGAGAGGCGCTCTGCGGCAGTTGGATGCGGGAATGCCGCTCGACATCGAGGCGCGTGACAAGCCAATGGACATCGCGCTGTTTGGGCCGCGCATGGCGACGTTGTCGCTTGGCGTTTTGGGGTTCATGGGGGCGATGTTGTCGATCACGGGAGTCTTCGGGATGGCGGCATACTCGGTGAGCAAGCGGCTGCGCGAACTTGGAATTCGAATCGCACTCGGTGCTCAGCGTAAACAAGTATTGGGCGCAGCTTTGGGTCGCGCGTTCAAATTGCTCGCAATCGGTTCAGTGGCCGGATTGCTCCTCGGAATACTGGCGAGCCGGGTCCTGGCTTTCATCGTCTATCAAGCGACTCCGCGCGATCCGTTGGTATTGGTTGGGGTCGTGGTGGCGATGGCTCTGTTGGGATTGGTTGCTACCTGGATTCCAGCACGCCGGGCCCTTTCGGTGAACCCGCTGGTTCTGCTGCGCGAGGAGTGAAACAGAAACCCCGGCGGTGAGGATCATGTCGCTGCGCACTCCGATCCGATGTCAGAGCTATCGTGTGGCGTCGGATGCGGGCGAAATTTCGAGCGTGTCTCCACGTTGAGTCTGAGTCTCGCGGATCGTGCCTGGGGGAAGCTCGATGATGGAATGCGCGGTGAGGCATCCCGACAGGCGCCAGGGCGGTACCGCGTTGCGAAGTTTCCTGATGCGGCGGTTGCGATCGAGATAGACGAGGTCGATCGGGAATCGCATGGCGAAGGTGTGAACGGCTTCACAGGGGACAATCCACAATCCTTCTCCGGAAGCGAGCGACTCTCTTCCAAGCAGGCCCTTGTTGCGCTTGGGGCCGCTATCGGCGACTTCCATGCGAGTGGCAATGCAGGTCTGACGTGTGACGTTGAAGACGCGCATGCGGACATCCGGAGCAGGCTCGCGGCTTGGAGCGCGATCATTGCGCATCCCCGAGAAAAACTTTGCGATTGGATTCATCCTGTTACCTCGGGACCTCGCGGCGATCCGCGACCGCAGTCGCCAACGGAATGCGGGTCTGGAGAGCAAGGGCCCATCCAGCAATCCCGCCCGCCGTCGGGAGGGATTGCCGGTGGGAGTCCTTTAAGGCGCCGACGGCGAGGGCTGCGTAGTGCCACTGTTGCTGGTCGGTTGTGCGCCCGAACCCGCGCCAAATGCTCCCGTGGATCCTTCGATCACCATCGGCGTCTCCGGCTTCATGCTGTCGATCAGTGTCTCGATCGGTATGGATGCCGGCGCGGGCGCGGGAGTGTTGGCGGCGTTCTTAGCATCGGGAGTATTCATGGGAATGCCTGTGTTTGGCGGCAGGAACTTTTCCGGAAGCTTCAATTGCGGGAGCGGTTCGCCAGCCGGAATCGGAGCTACCAACTCGGTTGTGCAGATGACGATCAATTCGGTGTTCGTCTTCTTCTTGGACATCGACTGGAAGAACTTGCCAAGAACTGGAATGTCTCCCAGGAAAGGAATCTTCTCGAAGGTATCAGTTTCTTCGTTGTCGAGCAGTCCGCCGATGATAAAGCTTTGACCATCACCGAGCTCAACCTCGGTCTTCATTTTCCGGGAGGTAATGGCCGGCACATCGAATCCGGAGACCTCTACGGCATTGGTGAAGTCCAGCGCGCTGACTTCGGGGGCCACCTGAAGGCGAATCGTTCCTCGGGGGGTGACGGTAGGCACGAAGTTGAGACGAATTCCGTATTCCTTGAACATGATGGTAATGGTGGGAGCGCCGCCCGAGGCTTGCTGGGCGATAGGGTACGGATATTCTCCGCCCGCCAGGAAGCTGGCCTCTTTTCCATTCACTGCCAGAATGTTGGGCTCGGCAAGAGTCTCGACCACGCCTTTGGTCTCAAGGGCCTGTAGAGTTGCGCCCACATTCAGACCAGGGAGGAAGCCGAAGATATTCAGCTCGTTTGACAAACCCAAGGTCGCGGCAGATCCGTTGATACCCGGAGTGACACTCGGCGGATTGTATTGCCCAGTTGAAACCCCCCCGAGGGTGTTTCCAAAACCTGAGCTGAAGAAGTTGATGCCGAGTTGGTTGAGCTTGCTGCGATCGACGCTGGCAAAGCGCACCTTAAGCAGAATCTGCGGATCGCCGGCGGGTACATTGACGTCGAGCAGATTGACGACTTTTCCGCCGGAGGAGGCGATCGCGACCGCGCGTTTTGAACTAGTCAGATCCTTGACCGTGCCGCGAAGGAATACATTGCCGTTCTCTGTGCTGACCTTGAGAGGCTGCCCGGGCAGCTCCAATCGGAGCTCGCGGCGGATTGCTTCAAGGCTGTCATTGGTGGCGGAGGTGCTGGCCCGCACGGTTACGTTGAAGAACTGGCGGCCGCCGCGGGTGTCCCAGATAATCAGGCTGGTTTCTCCAGGCGCTTTGCCGTTGACCATCACCTCGGTTGGACTGATCGCGTGTGTTTCGGCAATATCCCCCAAGCCAATGGAGACCCTGGAGATGGGTCGCGCAAGATCGACCAGTACGGTCTTTCCTACAGCAACGGAGAGCTCATTCGTGGAATCCTGAGCCGGGAGCGCGGTCTGGTTAGACGGCGGCGAGTTCTGCGCCCGCAGGCCCGGATCGGCGCTGAAGAGAAGAAACAGTGCGCAGCAGAATGCGACGGAAATTTCAGCCTTCGCTCTCACTACTTTGCCTCGGGGTTGGAGAATTTTTCCTTGCTTTCTGTTGAACCGTTTATCACTTCGATTGTGAAGACCTTGGGTGCCGGCTTGCTTACCACCTTTGCATGGGTCGCTGCTTTTTCCGGAGTGCCGACTTTGCCATTAAAGATGTTTCCCATAGCTGTGCCGGGAACTTCGTCGGTCTTTGTATCAAGCGGGTTGCGGAGCACCAGCTGGATCTTGACCTGCTGGTTGCCGGCCAGGGCAAGTGTTTCGGCCTGCTCGGGATTTACCAGCAGGTTAACGACCTGTACCGGCTTGGCCTTGCCCTCGGCATCCTTTTGAATATCGGTACCCGCGGATAAGACCTGGATATTTTGAAGAACCGTCTTAGCTACCGTGCCCTCGGCGGGCGGCGGAGCTCCCGGCGGAATACCCGAGATAATCACATCGACGCGCATACCGGGAGTGACAAAGCCAGAAACGCCGACGACGTCATCGACTCTGACCGCGCAGGCTCTCATGCCCACGGGAATCGCAGGCGCCAGGCCTCCGCCAGTGCCGGGTGAGGCGAGGCGGTTGTCGAGAATCGGCTCACCTTTATAGAGATCTGAGATGACGCCTCGGCCAATCACATCCTCGGGCTTGATAAACGTGCCTTTGGGCGGAGCTCCCGCTATCTCCATGGTCGTCAAACTGGACTTGTCGAGAATGGTTCCGAGTTTGATGTCGTTGGCCGCCGCAACAATGCGCGTGGTGGCCACGGGCTTGGCCACCCCCAGACGGGCGCCAAGCAGCCGATAGACCACAAACGCGCATGCCGCTGCAATAAGGAATGCGAGAACGAGGATCGTAAGTAACCTTCGGTTCATTGGGAAGCCTGCTTGAACTGGCTAGCGGCCAGGTTCAGCCTTTCACCTTGGTCAATTGCCGCGTCTTTGGAAACGAACTCCGTTCTCGCGCCGATGCCGAGGGCATATATAGAGAACAGGGCTTGCTCAAATGCGATTTCAGTGTACCGCCCACACGGTGTTAATCAATACCAAAGTAAGGTAGTTCGATACACTAAGGTACCAAGAGAGCTATCATTAGTTGCATGGTATAAGCGAATTTGGAATGAGATCGTAATTTGTTCCTAGTTGGGCAACACGGTGTCAATTCGGGTTACACCGAAAACAGAGTGCCCAGAAGGGTCCATCACGGCAAAAAGGCTGGGCCACAAGGACCAGCGGCATGATAGACCCATAGGAAGGGATTTCATTCGGTCATGAGGTCTTCCCAAATCCTCTCGCTCTTTTCGGATCGCCCCGCAGTGAGCCAGCGGCCATTTTCGTTTGTCCTTTCGATTCTGGCGCACTTGGCGGCGGTGGCTCTGGTTGCATTCGGGATCGTATTCACGCCGAAGGTCCACGACCGGGTTATCACCGAGCATTTATCCGTTCGACATCTCGATTTGCACGCACCTGATTTAACTAGGCCGGAACGGGCTGGGAGCAAGATCGCCTATCCCGGTCCTCATCGCGAGGCGCATACTCCAACGCCAGGCGGTAGCCAGTCGGCATTGCGACAGATTGCGCGAGCTGAGCCGGGACCGCAGACCCTGGTTCAGCTGGATCTTCCCACCCAGGTGAAGCTCAAAGAAGAGATACCAATTCCGACGGTCGTGATCTGGTCGCCAAAGAAGACCCCGGCCAAGACGCTGGTTGCGCCGCTGCCTGAAAAGCCCACAGCGGCGGACGTCAATCCCGCCTCCGATCCGCCCAATGAGGAAGTGAACCTTGCCGATGTGAGCATCGTATCCACAACTGCGCTTGCCGAAGCCCATCCTATCCTCCCCAGCACCACTTCGCCCATGGTTCAACACGCGCCCGATCAGGTGCAACTGCCTCCGGCAACGACTTCACAGACTACCGCGCAACCAACCCCAACAGCGGTTATGTCGCTCTCCGACCTTCCCATGCGGGAAGGGACAGTGAACCTGCCGCCGGTGAACGAGACGGTGTCCAAGTCTTCGCAGGGAGCGCTGGCGCACGGGCCTACATCAAATTCGGCGCTGGCAGGCAGCGGCAATCCGCACAGCACGGCATCGGGAATTGGAAATGGCCAGGGCGCAGGCAATCCCGGAGACGCCAGCGCGGCGGCCGGAAAGCTGAATGGAAAGCAGGCAGGGACCGGAACCAGCCCTGGGCAAAGCGCTTTGGCTGGTTCCGGTCCTAGCGACAAGCTTACGACCAATCAAATCACGTTGCCGCACGATGGCCAATTTGACTCGGTTGTGGTTGGGGCTTCGCTTGAAGCAAAATATCCCGAGGCGGCCGAGGTTTGGAGCGGCAGGATGGCGTACACCGTTTACCTGCACGTGGGGCTTGCCAAGAGCTGGATTCTTCAGTACTCGCTGCCTAGCGCCGAGGATGCCGCCGCGGCGGGAAACGTCAGCCGCCTCGAGGCGCCCTGGCCGTATAACATCGTGCGGCCCAATCTTCCAGGCGACACCATCGACGCCGACGCGCTGATGGTTCACGGGTTTGTAAATCAAGCGGGCCGCTTCGAGCGGCTGACGGTGGCATTTCCGCCGGAATTCGCGCAGGCGCAGTTTGTGCTGGATGCGCTGCGGCAGTGGCAGTTCCGGCCCGCAACCCAAAATGGCCAAAGTGAAAAAGTGGAAGTGGTGCTGATTATTCCTGAAGAGATGGATTAAGGAACCTCTGAATAAGTGGATGTATTGAAAGGGCGCGGCTTCCGCCTCGTGCCGGAGACGCAGCTTTTCCACGCGCCGCCAGACACCGGCTCTCGGAACGACTTCAACAATTTCGCAATGGCCTTGATGGTCCGTTGCAAAGGTCGTTTTGTAACAGCGCATGGCTTGAGCCGTGCCGACTGTAGCCAATGGAACGGGCGGGCTTTAGCCCCTGCCATGCTTGCTTTCCGGAACGCTCTGTTTTGCAGGGGCTGAAGCCCATCGGGGACGAAGGAAGAGCTTTTGCGGCACGGCTAAAGCCATGCCCTGTTACAAAGCCCTACGCATTCGTCCCTCCGGCCACGGCGCCCCAGCAAGCCTTGATATTCAACTCCGGGGAATCTCAAGGGCGAAGCGTTTGGCTAGTCTTGAATTGTCTCGATCGAGGTTGTGCTGAAAGGAAAGGAGGGGGAGTAGAACGGAAGATTCATGTTGAATGTATAACTAACCTGCACACGAACCTGGCAACCCTGACTGTATGCAACGCATGCAGCGCCGGTGGCCGTTGTGGTCAGCCATGTGGGCGTAATGTCTGCTGCCACCAAGTTGATGCCGGGGTGCGGCAGCGTGTTCAGTATGTAGTTTTGCACGTCTGCCGCCGAAGCCTTGCAGCTATAGCTGGTCGCCGACGCGCAGGAACTATTCCAATCCTTACCGCGCACCATGGCATATCGCGTCCCCTCCTGAGCGGCGTAGGCGACAAAGCTGCTTGTGTACATTACCATAGAGAACTCAACGATGGCGAAGATCAACGTCAAGAACATCGTGGCAGCCAGGGAGAATTCCACTATTCCACTGGCGTCTTCGTCACGAACGAGGCTCTTCAATCTTCGCATCTTAATCCTCCAACAAACCTTCAACAACGTCTAGCTATTCCAAGGTGCTATGGGTAATTGCCGCGTATGGTGGCCGTGTTGGACAAAGTCAAGGTGCTTGGGATGCCCGGCCAAGGCATCAACGGCGTATAAACCGACTGGGCTTTGACTTGGACTCTATAGACAACATTGCTGGCCACAGCCGGAGGACCGGCGCTTGCCGTGCACGTCGGCACAGTGGAGCAACTTGCATGGTACGAAGCGCCATCGCTGCATTCGCAACCATAGGCAACCGTCGGCACAGTCAAGTTCGGAACATTCGGTGCGCTTTGCTGGGCCGCGGCGGTGATGCCGGTTGTATCGGTCGGGTTTATCGATCCGTATTCCGCACCAGCATGCGCGGCGTTCACCACCTCGATGTTTACGTAATACGCGCGGCCAAAATCGATGGCCCCAGCTACGACCAGCAAGAGAATTGGAGTCACAATGGCCAACTCGACGAGGGATGAGCCGTGATTGGCCTTCAAGAGAATGCGGAGACTCGCTGGAAATTTCATCGGCTACTCCGCCAGTGCCACGGTTGCTGAACCGTCGCTGCTGCCGCTGCTGCCAGGGCAAACGCCACCCGGCATTGAGGTGCAGCTAAGGGATATGGCTGAATCCACCATAACCGATTGCACAACAACCATGCCGTAGGCGACTGCAGTGCTGCCGCCATTCAGCGTAAGCTGCGCGTCGGGAACATAGATTGCCCCCCCCCAGCTCGCATCGGAGGCCGAATCCAGGATCATCGCGCTGGAGTCGGTTGAAGCCTCCCAGATCAACATCCCGGCGGTGGTCCCTGACGAAGGCGCGGTCAGATTCACGTGTGTGGCGGTATTCATGGTTAGCGACCCACTCGCCATATAGATGGTCACGCCAGTTCCATTGATTGTCGCGTTGCCGCCGATGACGACATTGCTGCCCATGTAATACAGGCCGGGGTTAAGGGTTATGGTGTAGGTGCCGCTGTTTGTATTGAAACCGCTTGGGTAGTAGCCAGGAGATAACGTCGTATTTGTACTGATGGGGCTGGGGTAATACGTGGTCAATCCGGTGGTCGTCGGCACCGTCAGCGTATGGGCGGTAATTTCGGCCGCAAAGGGATCCGGCACCGACGAAGCGCCTAGGGTAGGCGTGGGAGTGTAAGATCCGCCGTTATCGCAGACGTTTCCATGCACGTTATAAGAGCCGACGTCCACTGTGGCGCCGACATTCTCCATGTCTGCGGGCGTGCCTCCCAAGCAGTCACCTGACGCGTTCGAGTCAACCCAGACGCCGCAATCGGAACCCGTGCCATCCGTAATCTTGCCGGCCGCGTTAAGCGTCGTCGTTTGACCGGTGGGGCCCGTGACAATCATGCAGGGTTGGGCGCTTGATTTACCGGCCTCCGCCCTGGCGGAGACTGTGACTGTGTTGACGCCGAAGATTCTCGCAAAGAAGGTTGGTGTCTGCTGAGCAACCACAGCTTCCACGTAGCTTGCATCTCCGTTATTCGGATCGGTGGCGCCCAGCGCGCAAGGGCCGTTGTTGATCGTCAGCAGCACGCCCGACCCGGAAGCCGTCGCACATTGTGTGAATATGTTGCCGGCAGGCACTGTGACCCCGCTGTCGGCCGTCAGCGCTGTTGACGCGGCGGATTGCACCACGGCGCAGTCAGGCGACCCGCTGCCGCAAATGCTGGCCTCCAGCGCTCCCGCCATTGCGGCGGAGTCGGCATACGTTTGCAACTTGCGCTGTGTGAAAAAGAGATTGCCAACATCGACAGCAAATGCCAAAAATGAAAGCAGCATTGTCATACTCAGCGCTGTCAGCACGAGTACGTTCCCGCTTTCGTCTCTCAGAGTCTTCATTTGCCCCTTCTTTGGCCTCAAAATCCCGGCTCGACGCCTTCGTTATCGGCTAAATCGATATAAGCATTACCTGGTCGCATGTCCGCACAATACCAAAGGCTTTTCCGTAATGCTTTCGCAGTCCGGCCGGTAACGTTTTGCGCTCCTTGCCGGTATCGTCCACGTTACCCCAGAAATTCGGGATCGACGATACCACCTTCGTGTTAACAGGCCCTAGGACCCTGTCCCAGAAGTTCACAACAGAATATAGGCTGTCATTCTGAGCGAACGGGGCC
>CAZSVJ010000132.1:0-9855 GCA_964610185.1 uncultured Occallatibacter sp.
CTCCAGCGCCACGGCCGCATTGCGAAAGCGCTTGGTCACGCGATCGAACGACATCTCGGGGACGGACCCCTTGGCTTCGGTCACCATGCAGCCTCCCCCGTTATCGGCAGATAAAGCGCGGTTGGATGCGCAAATGAATGCAGGACCTGTTGCGTCGACCGCGCCCAGTTCCAGTTGCCCGCATGTTGCGGCGGTATGGCGGTGGATGGGTTGCGATCGTAAAGAGGAAACGCCGAGCTGGCAATCTCCAGGCGCAGCCGTTCGCCGGGCGCGAGCACAAATGTCACCGGTTCCAGCGTGAACTCCCAGCAATGAACCCGATCCGCCACAAAGCTTGCATCGCGAAACAGCCACGAGCTGCGCGCGATCCCAATCGACAGAAACTCAGCCCGCCCGTTCGCGGTTACACGCACAATCTTTGCGGTAAAGTCCGCATGAGCCGCGGAGGTTGCGGCGAAGAGCCGAATGCAAGGCTGCCCGAAGATCTCACACTCGCGCACGGCAGGCTTAGACGTGTAGACCAGCAGGTTGTTGCCCATCTCTAGAGCCGCTTGATCGAAAGGACCGCTCAATGCCTGTGGCCCGCCAGGCGCCAGCACGGGAACTTCCGGATCGTACACAAATACATCGTGCGGCTCATGCTCGCCGGGCGGGTCCCCAGTGAGCCTGCCATCGCCCTTGCGCGCATTGGCTCGTCCCTCGCTGCGCAGATAAAGCGAGTACGCCGGCGCAGACGGCCACTCGCCTGCGCTCCGCCATTCGTTGGGACCGAGCGCGAAGTATCGAATGCGCGGCTCGTCATTGAAGGCTCCTGAATCCTTGAGCCAGTGATCGAACCACTTGAGCAGAATCGCATCGGTGTTGAGATTGGCGGCCTCGCCGAAATTGGCTTCGCCAACTCGATCTCCCCACGGGATATGCGCCCATGGTCCCGCGATCAGATACTGATTCTGGCGCGCAAACTCGCTGCCAGCATCGTTGCGCAATGAAAGATAGCCGGCGATGGAGCCTTCCAAGTACGTGTCGAACCAGCCAGCAATATGCATCGCGGGAATCTCAATTCTCTTAAGCTGAGTGCTGATGTCTTGATCGGTCCAATACTCTCCGGGGTCGCGATGCGCAAACCAATCGCGCACATAGCTGGGCAAAGCGGGGTCGGCTATTGCTGGATGCTCCGCATACGGAACATGCGCCGATTGAGAGCGGATGTTGTTCCAAGCCGCCTCAAGCCCCTCACTTGCTTCGCGCAACCCAAGGCGGCGCGCATCCTCGCGTAACATCTGAATACCCCACGCGAGACTGGAGTTCAGCCGCAGCGCGCCCTGGTGATAGAACCATCCGTGATAAAGATCTGTCGCAGTCATGTGCGGCGCGATGCACTGCAAGCCTTCCGGCTGCTCGGCGGCAGCGAGAAGTTGCGTGGCGCCTTGGTACGAAAATCCGTACATGCCGATTCGCCCGTTGCACGCTCGATGCTTGCGCAGCCATGCGATCGTCTCCGCGCCATCGCGGGCCTCGTTGCGAAACGGATAAAATTCACCCTCCGAGCCGCCGCGCCCGCGCACATCCTGAATGGCAACGTGATAGCCGTGCCGCGCAAACCAGACCGGATGCGCATACACAACCGTCGAAGCAATATCCCGTCCATAAGGCTGCCGCATTAGCAGCGTGGGCCACGGTCCTTCGCCCACGGGATAATAATGGTCGGACACAAGCGTGGTTCCATCCGCGAGCCGGCATCTAACGCCGCGTTCCAAGCGAACCCCGCTCCCGCAATCGGCAAGCAACATCGTCACGCTCCGTGCCTTGGCTCAAAGTTGTACATGGCCACAAGCATCTCCGCAATGCGCGCAGCCGCTTCATTCGACCATCGCTCGCCCTTTTCCGCTGTTGCCGCCGATGGATCTCCGAGCACGCCGCTGGGCGAAATGTCTTTGGTGAGCCAAGCAAAGTTTGCCGAAGAGCCTTCGGGCTTCAACAACTCCCCGTCGTCCACGCGCGCAATGTAATTCGCCGTGTACTCCTCCGCATGCACCAACTCGGGAGTTGCATGCAATAGATATGAAGTCTCGATCTCGCCGGCATGAAATCCATAGGTGCGTTCCTGCGCGCTCACCCCTTCAAACGCCGCTCCCGGCGAGCCGAACAACGAAAATGTACGCAGACCAAACTCCGCGCGCAGATCGCGCGCCAGCACATCCACGAGCGACGTATTTCCGCCGTGCGTGTTGTAAAGAACCAATTTCTTGAAACCGCTTGCCGCGATGCTTGAGCCCAAATCGCGCACCACCGCAAGAAATGTCTGCGCGCTCACCGAAAGCGTTCCGGGAAAGCCCGCATGCTCGTTGCTTTTGCCATAGCAGACCGGCGGCAGGGCATAAATCGGCAGCTCCGCTGGAATCAGCGCCAGGGCCTTACCCAGCAGCAGGTTGTTGATCAGCGTGTCCGTCGCCAGAGGCAGATGATGGCCGTGCTGTTCGATGGCCGCTGTGGGAAGCACCAGCAGCGTAGAGGCGCGTGGCAATGCGTCCACTTGCTTCCAGGTGAGATAAGCAAAGTCTCGTGCGGCGGCAATCCACGTCTTCATCGCTCCACCGCCTGCTTGTGAAAGCTGATCATCTTGCCCGGATTCAGCAACCCGCGCGGATCGTACTTCTCCTTCGCGCGCAACTGAATGTTGTCTGCGCGAAAGCGCCCGCCGTCTTCAAGATAATTGACATGAGGGTTGGCAACGAAGACGCCGATAGACCGGCAATACGCGATCATCTCGTTCAATCGTTCCTCGGTGGTGAAACGCACGACAGGAATTGCGCTGGGAATAACCACTCCATCGCCGTTCTTCATAAACTCGATGTGAAACAGAATGTCGTGGCCGTAGCGCTCGCGCAAAAGACGAAACTGGTCCCTGCATCTAGTGGTTGAGAATCCGCATTGCAGGTAGGTGTACGCAGCATCGGCCTTCATTGCCCAGAGCGTGGTGTGATTCCATGTATAGTCGCTCAGCAGCGGCTGCGTGCGTGGGCCGTCGTATGCTCCAGTGAACGTAACCTCGCCGCCCGCAGCTATTACGGCCACGCGCAACGGCTCCAGCTGCGATGAAGCGATCATAATGAGCGAAAGTGCTTTTCCATCGCGCACCAGCTGCTTTACGGGCGAAAAGAAGGATGGGATGGGCCACTCGAATACAGTGGCCAGCCGCTTGGTCCACGCCGCATGCACCGCGACGGATTCGGTAAAGCGAAATGCTTGCTCGTAAGTATCGAAGGCCGCCGTAATTTGCGTCCACTCGACAGCCGGCGCAAGCGCGAACCAGATTCGTGTGAGCACGCCGTTGGTTCCCCATGCATGCAGAATCTCATGCACGGCCGATCCTTCATGCAATACCACGCGCGGTTCTTCTTCCATGGTCGCCACCTCAAAGGCGCGCACAGTATCGAAGTCGCGCAGGCCGCCGTGAGCGACCGACCCAATGCCGCCAGACCCGCCGGCAAGAAAGCCGCCGAGCGAAGCCTTCACAAGCGTTGAAGGGTACATGCGCAGCTCCCAGCCTTGCTTGCGCGCCTCCGTCTCAAGTACGCCAAGGCGCAGGCCGGGCTGGCACACGGCTACGCCATCTGCCGTGATCTCTTCCAATTTGTCCATAAGCGAGAGGTCGAGCACGATTCCGCCTTCGAGGGGAACGCACTGCCCATAATTGCCTGTGCCCGCTCCGCGCACGGTGACCGGCACACCGCGCTTGCCCGCATAGCGCAGCACGGCCAATACCTCATCCACGCCGATTGGCTGCACGGCTACTTCAGCAGTCTTGTCCGCCAACTGTGGCCGGAGCACCGGCGAATACCAGTAAAAGTCGTGCGAAAGCCGGTCGAGCACAGCCGGCGCAGTCAGCACACGCGCGGAATCGGCGATCACATCGGACAGTCCGGCGGCGAGTTCATCGTGCATCGGCGAAGACCTCTCGAAAACCAAAATGGGCCTGTGTTCATTTACCTTTGCCTGCGCGTCGTCCAAGTGCGAAACGCCCGTAGCATCTTAGGATGAGTAAAAATCGCATAGCATTCATCGCGCAGAATCGGACCGTCAACGGCACAGGTCATATCACTGCGCGCAGCCACTTCGGTTGCGGGAATCTGAATCTGGTTGCAGTGGTGATTCGCATCTTCAATCGTGGCGCCATAAACTACGCGATCCAACCCCGCCCACAGCGCCGCGCTCATGCACATCGGGCAAGGTTCGCAGGTGGTGTAAAGTGTGTATCCCGCCAGCGATATTCGCCTCAGCCGCTTGGCGGCCTTGCGAATGGCGCGCACCTCGGCGTGGGCGCTCGGGTCCGTTTCTTGCCTGACCGCATTCAGCGCGCGCAGCAGCAACTCGCCGGATTCTGTGTGAACAATGGAAGCGCCAAATGGCCGCGGGCTAGCAGTACTCAAAGACCGCGCCGTGAAGGCAACGAGCGAGGCCATTCGCGAAAAATCGATGGCCGGATCGATGACTGGGCTGGGCACGCGGCCATCAAACTTTGCCGGCTTCCTGGCTGTGCGGCGCGCGGAGGTGGAAGCAACTCCCATACTCGAAATTAGCACGTCGCCGGGGCGCTGCGCGCTAGAAAAAGGTGCATCCGGCAGCATTCGTTTTCAACCCATACAATCTGGGTATGAGTCCTTTTCCATCGACGGTTCGTGGTCTGCGCAGTGCGCTTGCCAGCGGCTCGTTGCGCCCCTCAGAGTTGGCTGAGCAGGCCCTGGCGAACGCGAATGCGAATTCCGGCCACAATACCTATCTTTGGCGGGATGCGGCGTGGACTCGCGCTGAGGCCGTTCGCGCAGAGTCCATGCCGCGCGGCAGCGGAGGCCCATTTGGCGACGGACAAAACCCGCTGTGGGGCCTGCCCATCTCCGTAAAAGATTGTTTCGACCTGGCCGGCGCGCCCACCACATGCGGCGTGCGATTCTATCGCGAGTTGAATGGCAATGCCGTGACGGATTCCTGGCTCGCGGCGCGACTTCGCGCGGCCGGCGCGGTCATCACCGGCAAGACCCACTTGCATCCGCTGGCTTACGGAATCACGGGCGAGAATCCCGACTTTGGCGACTGCCGGCAGCCCAACGATCCGACCGCGCTTACTGGCGGATCGTCCTCCGGCGCGGCAGCCAGCGTGCAGGAGGGCTCTGCTATAGCCGCCATCGGCACAGACACGGGCGGCTCCATTCGCGCGCCCGCCGCCCTCTGCGGGTTGGCCGGGTATCGCGCCACGATTGGCCGGGGCAATTGGCGAGGAGCCGCACATTTGGCCGAATCCTTCGACACTATGGGCTGGCTCTTTCGGGACCTCGAAGATGCGCCGCTGCTGGCCAGTTTCTTTGCGCCCACCCGAACATCTGTACTCTCGGCATTCACGCGCTTTGCCGTCGTCGACAAGAGCTTTCTACTCGATTGCGAGCCGGAGATTGTCGCCAGTTTGCACTCCACGGTTCGCGAGTTGGAAGCTCTCGGGCTGCAAGCCACCACCATCAACTTCGATTGGTGGGCAGACGCCTTCGACATTTTTGCTCCCATCCAGGCGTGGGAGGCGGCGTGCATTCACGCCGGCCACTTCGACCGCATTGATGCCTCCATCCGCGAACGGCTGAAGTGGGGCGCGCGCATCGCTTGGCACGAAATCGCCGCCTTGCGCCAGCGCCACGAGGCATTTCGTACGCGCATGGATGAGCTCTTGGCCACCTACGAACTGGTTCTGCTTCCAGCCATACCGGTTCAGCGCCTCACCGCGGGCGCCGATCATAGCCAGACGCGCAGCCGCCTGCTCCGCTACACTGTCCCGTTCAGCCTCGGCGGCAACCCGGCAGTCGTTATTCCCTGCGCCTTTGGCGGCATGCAGTTGGTCGCAGCTCGGAACCGCGACGAAGATCTTGTCCGATTGGCGGCCCAACTTGGCGCCGCCAGAAATACAGCGGCTTCTTTATTTCGTCCGTGATAGGTTTCACTTAAAGGACGTTCCAAAAGCAAACGAGGTCCGCGTTGAGACTCAGCAGACTCCTTCCCATTGCGGCGCTTTCCATCGCAGCCTGGTGCGTGCTTTCTCTCACCGGCTGCCGCAGCCGACAGCCCGCAGCCGAGGCAGGCCTTATCCCGATTCGCCTACAGCTCGATTGGTATCCGCAGCCCGAGCATGGCGGCTTTTTTGCCGCGCAAATGCTGGGGTACTACAAAGCCGAAGGCCTTGACGTTACCCTTTTGCCGCTGCCACAGTACGGCAGCGTTGCGCAGCTTGTTTCGACAGGCAAGGCCGAAGTTGGCCTCGGTTCTAGCGACCAAATTCTCGAGTGGAACTCCAACGGCTTGCCGCTCGTTGCGGTCTCGGCCACGATGCAGCACGACCCCCAGGCCATCATGGTTCACAAGGACTCGCCCATTCACGACTTCAAAGATCTTGAGGGCCACACGATCGCCGCCCAGACCGGCGCAACTTGGCTCAAGTATGTGACCCTCCGCTACAGCCTGCATCAGGTTCGCCAGATTCCTTCCACTCTCTCCATCGCCAACTTTCTCGCCGATCCCAATTACGTGCAGCAAATCTTCATCACCAGCGAACCGTTTTTTGCCAAACAATCCGGCGCAGAGGTCCGCACATTGCTCATCAGCTCCAGCGGTTACGATCCCTACCGAGTTTCGTTTACCACGCGCGATTTTGCCGCGCAGCACCCGGATCTGGTGGCCAAATTTGTCCGCGCAAGCATTCGCGGCTGGAAGGCTTATCTGAACGATCCAGCCGCAACAAACGCGCTGCTGCTCAAGCTCAACCCGGCGCTCAACCCCGCGCAGGAAGCCTATTCCGCCCAGGCTCTGCGCGATGGCGGCTTTATTGCCGGAGCCGACCCGGCCGGCGCCGGGATTGGGCACATGGACGCCGGCCGCTGGCAGACAGGCTACGATCAGCAAAAATCCCTCGGCATCCTAAAGGGACCGGTAGATATGGCCGCCGCTTACACGTTGAAGTTTGTGCAATAGGCAGAGGCGGCGGTTCTGCTTACATCGCAATTCGTCCTCATCTGAGCGACAATAGAGGAATGACCGATCTGGAACGCATTCTGCCTCTCTGGCGCGAACTCGAAGCCGCTAAGGCGGAGTTTGTTTTGGCTACGGTTGTAGCGGTTGAGGGTTCCAGCTATCGCAAGCCCGGCGCGTGCATGTTGCTGGCTCCGGATGGCCGCCGTGCCGGCACGGTCAGCGGCGGGTGCCTTGAAGCTCAGGTGGCCAGCCGCGCCTGGTGGCTCACCTCAAATGGCCCGACCGTCCAGCGCTATTCAACAATTGAAGAGGACGGCGACCTTCCCTATGGTTCCGGCTGCGGCGGAGTGGTCTATCTGCTTCTCGAACGTCGCCCAACTGCGGGGCCGCTGCTCACTGCTCTTGAAAAGGCCTTCGCTCGAAGGATTCC
Source organism: uncultured Occallatibacter sp. (assembly GCA_964610185.1). GTDB lineage: Bacteria > Acidobacteriota > Terriglobia > Terriglobales > Acidobacteriaceae > Telmatobacter. Next base: position 7,439 of record CAZSVJ010000132.1, read on the forward strand.
GGTGGCAGTGGCTACCGTTCTCGAAGGCGAGCAGATCGGCCGCCGCGTATTTGCCGGTCTGGAGCGGGCTTCAGCCACCGAGGGATCGCAAGGCGAATTCTCCAAGGCCCCGGGCGACGCTCAGCTTAAAAATCTTGCGGAGAGGTCGCTGGCAAGCAATGAGTCGATCGGGAAACGGATTTCAATTGACGGCTCGGAAGTGCGTGTCTGGGCCAACTTCCGCCTTGCCCGCCCCGGCCTGTGGATCTTCGGCGCAGGCGACGATGCTAGGCCGCTTTTGAATCTGGCAAAAGAGTTGGGATGGTTCGTCTCCGTGGCCGACGGCCGCTCGCAGCTCGCCACGCGCGAGCGATTCCCCCTTGCCGATGAAGTAAACGTCCTCCGGACACAAGACCTTCCGGGGAATGAATCTGCCCGCGCCGCTTCAGCCTTCGCGCATCTCCAGCCGCAGGACGCAGCCGTTATTCTGACGCATAGCTTTGAGCAGGACTCGCGGATTCTTGCTTCACTGCTGGCGCTCGACACAAGGCTCGCCTACATTGGCGTACTCGGCCCGCAGCGCCGCACCCGCGAACTGCTCGCCGAAGTTGCCCGCCTGCGCAACTTGCCATCCACCCCGGCAAGCACAACCACCGCATGGATCGAGCGCTGGCTCTCTCAGCTTCATGCCCCGATGGGCCTGGATTTGGGCGCGGAATCGCCGGAGACAATCGCTTTCTCCATCCTTGCCGAGATTCAGCAGTCCCTGACCGCGGCCACCGCACATTCTCTGCGTGAGGTGCGTGGCGTGGCCCAGGCGATCCACAGCTGACTGCTGCAACGACGGCCTGGCCGTTTATAAAACAAGCTCCCATCGTGATGCTTGTCGATATGTCTGTTGCTTGACCGAGAATTTGGACTAGAATATGTTCTCTAACGCAGTCGGAGTCTTGGCATTTGCCGACCCCGGTTGGTTCGACTGTCTACACCAAACAGATTCGTGGGCCTAGAGAAAAACTACCTCTTTCAAGGAGTCGATGGATGGAGTCGGCATCCGCAGCAGATATCGCCCAGGCACTCGCCGAACATCTGCCTCCGCTGACCGCGAACGCGGCGGCCGTTGAGGCGGACCGATGTTTGTACTGTTACGATGCGCCCTGCACGCACGCTTGCCCGACCCATATCGACATTCCCCGCTTCATCAAGAAAATCGCATCCCACAATCTGCGCGGCTCGGCAGAAACTATCTTCGCTTCGAACCTTCTGGGCGCAACCTGCGCGCGCGTTTGTCCAGTCCAGGAACTGTGCGAAGGCGCATGCGTCTTGGGCGCAGATCACAAGCCCATCTCCATCGGACGCCTGCAACGTTATGCGATGGATTACGCCCGTGAGCGCCATCTTTATCCAACCGTGAAGACCGCGCCGACGGGCCGATCGATCGCCGTCATCGGAGCGGGACCGGCTGGACTTTCCTGCGCGGGTGAGCTGGCAAAGTTGGGCCACGCGGTCACGATCTTTGAAAAACGCAGCTTACCGGGCGGCCTCTCCACCTACGGTATCATTGCGCTGCGCGAGCCGGTCGACGTCGCCATCGATGAAGCGCGCATGATTGAGAGCCTTGGCGTCGAGATCAACACTGGCATCGAATTCGGCAAGGATATCGCGCTGGCTGAATTGCAGAAAAACTTCCACGCCGTTGTAGTGAGCACCGGGCTGGGCCGGACGCCCGAACTGGGAATCGAAGGCGAGGAGGCCATTGTCGATGGCCTCGAATTCATTGAAACAAGCAAAACCAGCGCAGAAAACTTAAAGATCGGCCGCAATGTCATCGTGATCGGAGCAGGCAACACCGCCATCGATTGCGCCACCATCGCCAGACGGCTGGGCGCGGATCGGGTCACGATGGTCTATCGCCGCACCGATCGCGAGATGACTTGCTACGAGCACGAGTACGATTTTGCCCGCAAGGAAGGCATCGAGTTCCGCTTTCTTACTCAACCCGCGCGCGTGCTCCTGGAAGGCGGACACCCTGCCGGCCTCGAATGTCTGCGAGTTGAGTTAGGCGCGCCGGATGCTTCTGGACGCCCCGCGCCAACGGCCGTCACTGGTTCCGAGTTCGTGCTTCATGCGGATCAGATCGTCAAGGCCATCGGCCAGCAAAAGCCGTCGCTGGCGAAACTGCTTGGCCTCGAAACAAAGAAGGGCTTCATTGCCGTCGACGCCGGCTTCCAAACCAGCCTACCCGCCGTCTACGCTATCGGCGATTGCATTCGCGCATCCGGCGCTGCTTCCACCGTGATGGCCGTCGAAGATGGCAAGCTCGCCGCGGCGGCAATCCATCAACAGTTAGCATCGATCTCGACGACAGCCGAGGTGAATTAGACATGGCAGACCTTCGCATCAACTTCGCCGGCATCAAGTCGCCCAACCCTTTCTGG
>CAZSVJ010000133.1:0-9730 GCA_964610185.1 uncultured Occallatibacter sp.
AGCGCGTTGGGCGCGTTGATGGGCAGAATGTCGCCCGAGCCGGCGCGGGTGTAGTGAACAAAGCTGGTGCCGTAGCCGCCGCGGATGGCGACCGTGGGCGTCAAGGCGTAAGCAAAGCCCACGCGCGGAGCGTAGTCGCCCAATGACGGATTGACCAGGGTCTTGCCATAGACTCCGCTGCCGTTATACGTCGCGATAGACCCTGGGCCCGTGCCGCTATATCCAGGAGTCAGCGTAAGCAGCGACACAGTGGACGGATTGAAGTTGGAAAGATGGTTGTCTGCGTCGGAATACGGTGAACCGTACTCCCAGCGCAAACCCAGATTGAGAGTTAGCTTGGGGTCGACCTTCCAGTCGTCCTGGGCATACCAACTGTCCATAGTTTGCAGCAGATGGGCCTTGAAGAAGGTAGCCAACTGGTATTGCGAGGTAGTTCCGAACAGGAAATCGGCCCAATAGTTTTCGGTGCTAGCGGAGGTGTTGACGCAGGCGGATCCGGCCGACGCCGGGCAGAGGCTATAGTGCCCGCTATAGGCGAAGGCGCCGAAGAGCGGGTTCGAGTCCTGCACTTCCATCCAGATGTGCTCGTATTCATACCCAAATTTGAAGGAGTGCTTGCCCTTGATCCAGGAGAAATTGACCTTGGGATCAAGCAGCGATGGGTTCTGCCATTGTGGGTTGGTATTCTGGCGCCCAACGCTGCTATATCCGGTGCTAAAGGTGATCGTGGGAAGGCCGCCCGCCACAGTGGGGTCGGCGGCTACGCTAGGCAAGCCGGGAATGGTAATGGCACTGTTGCCAATGGCGAGCGAGTACTTTCCGGCTTGCGTGCCGGAGAGAGCCAGGCGGGCGTCAAGAACTTTGTTTGAGCCCATCAGGCGGGTGTAGCCGAGAGCCACCTGTTGGTCGAGAATCTTGATGCGGCCGTTGCCGTTGGCCTGCGAGTCAAGCGGTTCCGGCTCGGTGGGAAAGTTGATGCCCGTCTCCTTACGATCGCTGATCTTAAGGAACCACGAGCTCTTCTCGCTCTGCTGGTAATCAATGCGCATATCGCCTTTGTCGGCGTTGTCGGTGAAGGGAGCGTTGGTGGCGCAATCGTTCGAAGCCACACCAATAGCGGACCCGGATGTGGCGATGAGTGTGCTGCCGGCTGGGGTCAGGCAATAGGAGGGCAGTTTCGCGAAAAACCCGAGAATCTTCAGTGAGGTGGGATTGATGGCCGCTGCCGGAATCGGCGTGTTGGCCTTGTAGTACAAACCGGTCAGCGGATTCGTCACATCGATGGCCAGTTGCGGCGTGCCCGTCGAAGTGCCAACGCCAATTTCGTTGTCTGTTGGAACGGTGAACACAGTTGTCGGCGTCAGCGTCTGGCGGAAGCCCTCGTAATCGATAAAGTAGAAGAGCTTGTTCTTCACGATCGGCCCGCCGAATGTGGCGCCGAACTGATTGCGATTGAAGCCCGGCTTGGGGAAGACATGCACGCCGCTGACCGCATGGTAATAACCGAAGCCGTTGAGGTCGGTGTTGCGGATGAACTCGTAAAGCGTGGTATGGAACCGGTTCGTGCCGCTCTTGGAGGCGACGTTAATGGTCGCGCCGGCGGAGCGTCCGTACTCGGCGCTCTCGTTGTTGGTCACCACCTGAAACTGTGAGATCGCGTCCGGTGTCGGCTGGATGATTTGGTTGTCGAAACCCTGGTTGCTCTCGCCGTATGCGTTGTTGTCCATGCCATCCAACAGGTAGTTGTTGAACATGCTGCGCAGGCCGTTCACGTTATATGCGCCGGCACGGACCAGGCTGGTAACAGCGGTCGTCGTGGCCGCCGTTGGCGCTTGCCGCGAACCGGTTACTAGAGCCAGCAAGTCGGAATAATTGCGGCTGACCAGGGGCAGCGATTCGGTCTGATACTCAGAGACCGATTGCCCGCGCTCGCTGGTCTCGGTCTCGATCTGTAGCGAGACGTCGCTGACTTCAACAGTGGTTGCGGCCGCGCTTCCGACCTTCAGAGTCAGGTCAATGCGCTCGCGCCCGCCCACTGAAACCGTGATGTTCTTTGCCTCGGCAGGCGCAAATCCCGGCGCCGTGGCCTCGATGTTGTACAAGCCGACGCGAAGCGATGTAACCTCGTAATCGCCGCTGCCGTTGGCGTTGACCGCGATCACATTGCCTGTGCCCAGGTTAGTTACGGCAATTGCCGCATTCGCAATCGCCGCGCCGCTCGCGTCGTGAATAGTGCCGATCAGGCTGCCATCTTCATATTGCGCGAAAGCGCTGAGTGGGGGAAACAGGAATAAGAGTGCAACCGCCAGGTAAATCCGCTTAGATACTCGACTTTTCGATCTCGTCCCGCTGGCCGATTGTTCCGTCCATGGGCTTGTTGCTTGTGGTGCCGCCTCGACGGAAACAGTGTCCTGCTCCGCCGCGAAGATTTGCATTTTACTGACACGTTGTCTCATATGCGGATTCCTCATCGCAAACATGGTGCCTCCAAATAGTTCAGATTTGGATTCATTGTTCGTTAGTATTGTTAAAACTTCATCAATGCAGGAATTGACCATAGATAAACGAACGCAACCGCTGAGCTACGCGGCTTCCAGTTGCATTTCGATGTTCGATGTGCTCTAGATTACGTTGATGCAGAACGCAGCAATGAGTCCGCGTGGGATTCCGCGCACGTGCGAAAATGAGAAACTGAGGGGGGATAATATGACATCGGTAAACCCGACAGGAAGAACCCGCGCACGCCACCTCTCCCGTATCGTGCTAATCACCCTCTTGGCCTTAATTTGCGGTGGTGTTGGTTGGGCGCAGACAACCCTGAGTGTTTCAGCAGCAGCCAGCTTGAAGGACGCGCTGGCCGACGTCGAGACTGCGTATGCTAAGAGCCACACGCATTTCGAATTCACGAATAACTTCGGCTCCTCTGGGACGCTCGCCATGCAGATCGACCAGGGCGCACCTGCGGATGTTTTTCTTTCCGCCGCCGCCAAGCCGATGGACGATCTACAGGCCAAAGGATTGATCGTGGCTGAAACGCGCAGCAATTTGTTGCGGAATTCTCTGGTGCTGATTGCCCCGCTCGATTCCGGACTTCGCGACTTTCAGGGACTTACCACAGCTTCTGTAAAGACGATTGCTCTCGGCGACCCGGCAAGCGTCCCGGCGGGGCAATACGGGAAGCAAACGCTGGCGTCACTCCATCTGCTGGATCAACTAAACGCAAAGCTTGTTCTTGGCAAGGATGTTCGCCAGGTTCTCACCTACGTTGAGACTGGAAATGCCGATGCCGGCCTCGTGTATGCGACCGATGCACAAATCTCCAGCAAGGTTCGCGTTGTGGCCACAGCTCCCGATTCCGCTCACGATCCCATCGTGTATCCCGTCGCCGTGATCAAGGGTAGCCGCAACGAACAGGCTGCGCGTGGCTTTGTCGACTATCTCAGCAGCGCTGGCGCCAAGGCCATCTTTGTGAAGCATGGATTTACAATAGCGGCACCGTGAATCTGCCTCCCGATCTGTCGCCGCTCTATATCTCGCTTGCCACCACATGCGCCGCCACAGTCGCTACGTTCTTTTTGGGGATGGCAGCGGCGCGGCTGATGTATGGCGTGCACGGTAGCCTGCGCGCCTGGATCGACGGCGTTTTGACGCTCCCTCTGGTTCTGCCGCCTACCGTCGTCGGCTTCTTTCTCTTGTTGCTTTTGGGAAGACGGAGTTTCGTTGGCCACGCGTTGCAACAAATTGGCATCACCATTGTTTTTTCCTGGCCGGCAACGGTCATTGCCGCAACCGTGGTCGCCTTTCCGCTGATGTACCGGACCACTTTAGGCGCGTTCGATCAGGTCAACCCGAACTACCTTGATGCGGCGCGAACGCTGGGGGCTTCAGAGAGCGTGGTCTTCCGCAGGGTGCTTCTGCCGCTGGCTGCGCCCGGTGTGCTCGCGGGAACGGTGCTGGCCTTTGCTCGCGCAATGGGTGAGTTCGGCGCCACGCTGATGCTCGCCGGCAACATTCCCGGCCGCACGCAGACCATGCCCATCGCCATCTTCTCTGCCGCCGCCGGAGGAGACATGCGCGAGGCGTTTCTTTGGGTCGGCCTGATCGTGGTTATTTCGCTGGCCATCATTCGCCTCTTGAATCGGGAAGATGCATTCCGCAAGCCGCCCCGCAACCGGGTTGCTTCATCTCTAGCACCGGCGCCGATTCCGCCTTTGACCATTAAGCAGGAAATGACTTCGCATCGTGCGACGCTGGATGTCGACGTCAAGAAGGCCCTCGACCAGTTTGAACTGAATGTGAGGATCTCCGCGAGCACGGGCACGGTTGGCCTGCTTGGAGCCTCGGGCGCCGGAAAGACCATGACGCTGCGCATGATTGCGGGGATCGTTGCGCCGGATCGTGGGCGAATTGTTTTGAACAATCGCGTTCTTTTCGACAATGCAACAGGCCTCAACATCCCCGCTGCGCGGCGAAAGATCGGCGTGGTGTTTCAGGACTACGCGCTTTTCCCAAATATGACGGTAGCCGAAAATATTGGCTTCGGGCTGCAATCGCTACCCGCACATGAGCGCCAGACGCGCGTCCAGAGGCAGCTTGAGCGGATGCACATTTCTGAACTGGCTGACCGCAATCCTGCTGAGATTTCAGGAGGCCAACGGCAGCGCGTGGCCATTGCGCGGTGCATGGCTATTGAACCCGATGCGCTGCTCCTCGATGAACCATTTGCGGCTCTCGATCCGCACTTGCGCCGGCAGACGGAAGAACAACTCCGCGAGACCCTCACAACCTACAATGGCGTGGTCATCATTGTCACTCACGATATGGAAGAGGCATTTCGCTTCTGCACAGACTTGCTTGTGCTGGATCAGGGAAAGGTTATTGCCCGCGGACCGAAGCACCAGATCTTCGAGCAACCGGGGACTGTGGCTACGGCGCGCCTGACCGGCTGCAAGAATGTTGTTCCCGCCCGCCGCATCGGCGCAGACCGAATCGAAGTGGGCGCATGGAACTGCGTGCTAATGACTAAGAGCCCCGATGCGTTGACGCACGTCGGAATGCGATCGCATCAGATCGTCTTTCGGCCGACTCCGATTGGTGAAAACACATTTCCATGCTGGCTTGTGACGACCAGTGAAGCGCCCCATGAGATGACTCTCTATTTGCGTCTTCATGCCGCACCCGAAGCAGGTGACCCGCCACATCTACAGGCGGATATCCCCAAAGAGCTTTGGCGCTCGTTGAGCGTCGAGCCACAGCCGTGGCACGTCAAGCTCGATCCGGGCCGGTTGCTCTTGCTTAGAGACTAGTGCGCCTCCATTTCGAAAGCCGACGGCATTGCTCCATTCGATCCTTCTTCAAACGTTCACGTGCAAAATACCCCGATTCTGGACGAAAATAGAGTTGGAGCGATTTTTCCCAGGATTGAGGAACACTTGACACCCGCGCAGATAGAGAGTCCGAAGTGGAACGCACAGCAATTCGAGCGGATGGTTCTCGACAGCAATCCAAAGACGGCGGTCCTGGATTGCGATGGAACCCTGTGGAGCGGCGACGCGGGCTACGGATTCATGATCTGGACTCTGGAACAGGGCCTGGTTTCACGATCGACGAGCAATTGGATCGACACGCGCTACCGCGGCTACCAGCAAGGCCAGGTGAGCGAGGTGGAAATCTGCGGCGACATGGTTCGGATTTACGAGGGCCTGCGCGAGAAGGAGTTGCGCGCCGCCGCTGCCCGGTATGTGCAGGAGTTTGTGCGCCCGCGCGTATTTCATGAAATGGGCTCGTTGGTGGCCACGCTGCAAAGAACCGGCGTGGAGATTTGGGCTGTCAGCTCCACCAACCGCTGGGTGGTTGCCGAGGGCGTGAGGGATTTCTCAATTCCCGAGGACCGGATTTTGGCCGCCGAGGTCCGCGTCACCGACGGCGTGATCACCAGCGAAATCGTGGACGTACCCACCGACGAGGGCAAGGCCGTCGCCTTGAGGCGTGTTGGTATCCCGGTCCCCGATGCGGTATTTGGCAACTCCATCCACGACCTTGCCATGCTCGAAATGGCTCTGCGCGCCTTCCCTGTCAATCCATCGCCCGCGCTGCTTGAGGCGGCGGCAAAGAACGGCTGGGGCCACTTTCGGCCTGCCGGCGCGGAAGGCATCGAGGCAAAAGTAGGCGGCGAATGAGTCTAGCCGTGGCCGGTTCGGGCCGCATCTCTTTTATTGCGTTTACACTAGAGGTGTGGAACAAACTCAGCTAGGCTCCAACGCCGGGTCCAACGGCCCCGCCCTCCGTTTTGTTGCTGCGGCGCTGATCGTACGCGGCGGCGAGGTGCTGATCGGCCAACGCCGCGCGGATCAGCCGATGGCGTTGCAGTGGGAGTTTCCCGGCGGCAAAATTGAGGCCGGTGAAAGCCCGGAGCAAGCTCTGGCCCGCGAACTCGATGAAGAACTCGGCATCAAAGCCGTGATTGGCCCAAAAATTACGCGCATCCGCCACAACTACCGCCATGGCGGCGCCGTTGATCTACAGTTTTTCGCGGTCCGCGAGTTTTCCGGGGAGATTGAGAACCGCATCTTTCAGCAGGTGCGCTGGACGCGGCTCGAAGACCTGCCCAACTACGAGTTCCTCACCGCCGACCGCGGGCTGATTCGCGACCTGGCCGCGGGAAAGCTGCTGTAAGAGTCGCGCCGGGGACAGCACGCACTTGACCTTCGTTACGTTACGCATTACGCTTGTCTATGATTCAATCGTTCCGCCATAAGGGGCTCAAGCGCCTCTATGAGGACGACGATCCTCGCGGCGTTGCGGCGGAACATGTATCCAAACTGCGCAATATCCTCGCACGCCTGGATGCGGCCGGTTCCGTGGAGGATATGAATCTTCAGGGATTCAACCTGCATGCGCTGAAGGGGCGATTGCAAGGCTTCATGGCAGTCACAGTTCGAGCCAATTGGCGAGTGATCTTTCGATTTAGTGATGGCAATATGTCTGATGTCGATTATCTGGATTACCGCTAAGGAGGTTTCCCATGCCTATGAAGAATCCACCTCATCCCGGCAATGTTGTTCTATCTGAATGCATCGAGCCGCTCGGTCTCACAATTACCCAGGCAGCGGCAGCTCTCGGCGTCACGCGCACCACTCTTTCCGAATTAGTCAACGGCAAACGCGGCATCTCGCCGGAGATGGCCATCCGGCTCTCGCAGGTCTTCGGCGGCAGCGCGCAAAGCTGGATTACGCAGCAGGCTCAGCACGACCTTGCGCAGATTCCCGTGGGGCGTATTCGGCTCAAGCGGCTGGCTGTGGCGTAGAGCTATCGGCGCAGTTGTGTAGCTTTCAATGTCCGCATTCACATCTTCCGTTCACTCCGCGGACGCCCAATAAGCATCACTGACGAATCACTGACCGCCGATCACATTCGCATCAGGCCCTTTATAGGACACAACGCGCCTTATCCCATCCTCTCGCCTCAAAGAAAACTTAAATGTCTCCGTCCCTCGCTCGAACTGAAGGGTTGTGGTAATGGTTGCCGTTGCGGCTGGACTCTCATCATCTACGTCCCAGTCAGTCTGCTTTGCAAAATTCAACTTTCCCATCTTCGCGGTTAGCTTCGTGTGATAGTCAACCAGATCCTGAAATCGCACAGATGCGCGAAATGAGGGTGCCGCGATCTGGTAAGCGCTCTGAAAGTCGTCATGGATTAGAGTGTCTGTATAGATACTCAGTGCATTCATTGGCGGTTCAGTTCTTCGCGCGAACCACTTGAACACAACGTAAAACGATCCCGCCCCAACAAGAACCAAACCCAACAGCACTGCCGCCGAGAGAATCAGCCAGCGATTTCGTCTCCGCATTCCCAATCCCTCCGAGACGCCTCTTTCAACTAATGCAATTCCACTCATGCACCGCCGGGCGCCCCGGGTCTCGATTCTGAGACCTGGGATTCGCTGGACGCCTAGTCCTCAGGCAGCCAGCGGCCTGATCTTCGGGCGCTTTCTCTTCGATTCGATCCACAGGTCGTACTGAAGCTGGGCCTTCGAGAAGAAGTCCGGAGAGAGCGCCAGAGCCTCGCCGAGGCGGATGCTGAGATCCATCGTCACAGAGGTGCGGCCATTGAGAATGCGCGAGATTGTGGCGCGCGCCACGCCGATATGCTCGGCGAGCTCGGTTGCAGTTCTGCTGCCGAGGAACTCCTTCAGCAATTCTCCTGGGCTGGCCGGGTTGTGCATCATGGTCATGGTCGTTGCTCCCTTAGTGATAATTCTGATAGTCCACGAGGATCGCGTCTTCGCCTTCAAAGGTGAAGGTCAGCCGCCAGTTGCCACTGACGCGCACAGACCAGTGTCCTTTGAGGTCCCCCTTCAGCGGATGCCAGCCCCAGCCGTTCCGGTTCATATCGAGCGGCGTCGACGCCAAATTCAAGGTAGTGAGTTGGATACGCAGCCGGGCTTCATGTTTCGGCTGGATGCCCGCCTTTGATCCGGTACGGAAGAATTTCTCGATGCCGCGATGCCGGAATGTCTTGATCAAGGCTTCAATGTAACATAATGTGTTACATTTGGTCAATCCGCCGGTACCCCATCCTTGCGCTTCTTTCCAGCGCCAGGATGGGGCACCGCAAAAGCTCGTGCGAGCGAGTTGCGAGCGTCTGCCCCACCGCAGGTGGTCAGTGTCCCGGGATCATGCCCCAGAGCATCACCAGCGTCATGCCGATCACGATTAGGCTGGTTCCCCAGGCGATGACGTTCCAGATCGGCGAGTTTTTGTGGTCGCCCATCAGGTCGGTGCGGTTGATCAGCATCAGCATCAGGATGATGACCACGGGCAGCAGGACGCCGTTCAACACCTGCGAAAGAATGGCCACGTTGATTAACTGCGCGTCGGGCAATAGCAAAACGGTCAATGCGCCGCCCGCGATCAGCAGCGTATAGAGCCAATAAAAGAACGGCGCTTCCTTGAAGTTCTTATCCACTCCCGACTCGAATCCCATGCCCTCGCAGACCGTGTAGGCCGTGGAAATAGGCAGGATGGAAGCGGCGAAGAGCGAGGCGTTGAACAGTCCAAAAGCGAAGAGGATGAAAGCATAGTCGCCAGCCAGCGGGCGCATGGCCTCAGCCGCGTCGGAAGCCACCTGGATTGCTCCCATGCCATGCACATAAAGCGTGGCGGCGCAGGCTACGATGATGAACCAGGCCACAATGTCGGTAAACAAGCTGCCGATAATCACATCGAGCCGCGAGGCGGCGTAGTCCTTTACGCGAATGCCCTTTTCAACGATCGACGATTGCAGGTAGAACTGCATCCATGGGGCGATGGTGGTGCCTACGACGCCGATGGCCATGTACATATACGCCTTGTCCTGCCAGACCGTTTTTTGCGGCAGCTGAACCGTGGCCAGCAACGCATCGTGCCAGCTGGGCTGCGAGAGCACGCCGGCAAAAATGTACGCGATATAAACCAGCGAGGCGACAATGAAGATTTTTTCCGTGCTCTTGTAGCTGCCCCGCACCACCATGTACCAGACCAGCAAAGCGCAAAATGTAACGGAGACGAACTTGGATACGTGGAACAGGTGCATCGAGCCCGCGATGCCGATAAACTCTGTGACCACGTTGGTGTAATTGACCACCACAAGCAACACCATCAGCACAAAGGTGAGGCGCAGCCCGAACTCCTCGCGGATCAGGTCGCTCAGGCCCTTGCCGGTGACTACACCCATGCGGGCGCACATCTCC
>CAZSVJ010000134.1:0-315 GCA_964610185.1 uncultured Occallatibacter sp.
CTCCGGGCGGTCAGCGGCATAAACGCGATCATAGAAGTCGCCTCCGCCCGCGCTTTTCGATTCCTCCATCCGCGCACTGCGGCTGCGGTAATACGTAACACCCGCTGCCCAAACTTCTTGATTGCCGATGGGCGCAAGAATCTTCGCGGAGGCAAAATCTTGCGAAGCTTTGCCCTTTTGGATGATGGAGAGAAGATACGCCTGCAAATCGTCTTGCGTAACGAGCGCATCCCACGAAGTTGAGGGAACGCTGTAATAGCTTCCGTCCTGTTCCACAAACGATCCGTTGCTGGTCCGGTAAAGCTTCACGAGCGC
>CAZSVJ010000134.1:325-7943 GCA_964610185.1 uncultured Occallatibacter sp.
CGCGATAGTAGATTCCAGCCTTTTCAACGAAGGGCCCTTTTTGAGTTTTATAGAGCTTCACTTGCGCTCCTCCAACCTGGCGATGATCTCATCAACGTTGTACACGCAGCCGCCCCAAACGCCACCACTGGCCTGCACCAGCGCGGCCCAGAGGCGCGTATCGTCGGGCAGCAAAGGATGCGGACGCAAGTCTGCGCGCGGCCCTCGCTCTGCAAGCAGGCGCGATCCCGCTTCGGGTCCGATTTGAGCATCTGCATCGCCGATGAGATTGACCGTGCCTGTCAGGCTGGCGCGATCGATCACGAGTTCTATTTGGTCTCCGTCCCGGACCTTGCCGATCGGTCCACCGGCGAGAGCCTCGGGAGAGATATGACCGATACAGGCTCCGGTGGAGACGCCGCTGAAGCGCGCATCGGTCAACACTGCAACGTGCTTACAGTGGGGAAGCTGCTTGAGCGCCGCTGTAATCTGATAAACCTCCTGCATGCCGGCGCCCGCTGGCCCGCCGCAGATGAGCACGATAACATCGCCATGACCCACCTGGCCGCTCTTGATGGCATGGATCGCGGACTCTTCAGAAATGAAGACCTTAGCCGGGCCGACATGGCGATAGACATTTTTTTCATCAACGAGCGAAGCATCGATTGCGGTGCTTTTGACGACAGAGCCCTCCGGCGCAAGATTGCCCACCGGAAAGCAGATGGTAGAAGTTAGCCCTTTGGACTGGGCACGGCTGGGCGACATGATCACGTCGTCGGGATCGATTCCGTCCTGTTCTTGAAGCGCGTGCCGCAATTCATAGCGCCGGGAACTCTGCCGCCACCAATCGAGAGATGCGTCTAGCGATTCTCCGGAAACAGTTTTCACGCTCGTGTCGAGAAGCCCAGCCGCGCGCAGGTGCAGCATCACTTCCGGCACGCCGCCGGCAAGAAAGACCTGCACAGTGGCGAAGTTGCGCGGTCCGTTGGGAAGGGCATCGACGATCCGCGGCGTCTGGCGATTGACCTCGGCCCAATCGGCGGCAGTAGGACGCTGCAGTCCAGCCGCGTGAGCAATAGCAGGGATGTGCAGGAGCAGGTTTGTCGATCCGCCGAAAGCAGCGTGTACGACCATTGCGTTGCGAATTGCCGCTGCCGTCAAGATATCTTCGGTGCCAATCCGCAGTTGATGCAAGCGTAAAATGGCGCGGCCCGACCGACGCGCGGCGTCAAGCCAGATGGGCTGGCCCGAGGGCGCGAGCGCGGTATGAGGCAGGGCAAGCCCGAGCGCCTCACCGACCACCTGCGCGGTTGCCGCTGTGCCCAGGAACTGGCATCCGCCGCCAGGAGAAGCACAAGCGCGGCAGCCGACTTCGGCGGCGTACTCCAATGTGATTTGATTCTGAGCGAAGCGCGCGCCGATGGTTTGAACCTTTCCCGCGTCCTCGCCCGACTCGGGCAAAAGCGTAACCCCTCCGGGCACAAGCACGGAAGGATTCTTTCCCGAGGATGCCAGCGCCATCATCATCGCCGGCAAACCCTTGTCGCAGGACGCAATGCCAATGACTCCTTTGCCGGTGGGCAGCGAACGCATCAGCCGGCGCAGCACAGTCGCGGCATCGTTGCGGAAGGGCAAAGAGTCCATCATGCCGGCGGTGCCTTGAGTGCGGCCATCGCAAGGATCGGTGCAGGCCCCGGCAAAGGGCACTGCGCGCAGCGTCTTCAATTCGCGAGCGGCCTCGGCGACCAGAAGGCCTACTTCCCAGTGTCCGGTATGGAAGCCCAGAGCGATGGGTTCGCCATTCTCGGCGCGTAATCCACCATGGGTGCTCAGGATTAAAAACTCTGGATCGAGAAGGCGATTGGGATCCCAACCCATGCCGGCATTTTGACTCAAGCCGAAAAGATTTCCGGATGGCTCAGTGAGCAGCATCTCCGCGGTGAGTGGCAAAAGTCCGGCGGGGCCAACAGCACGAGTGGCGACGCGAAACAGGCTGGGGTCCGCCGTCTCAAGCACCGAGGTGAGCGTGAGGTTTGCGATGGTAAGGCCCTTTCAACCTCAGGTTGAGAAGTTACTTAGTTTCTGTTTCGTAACTTGGACAGCAGTATGAGTATCTCCAGATAGAGCCAGACGAGCGTGACAATAATTCCAAATGCGCCATACCACTCCATATATCTTGGAGCGCCGACCTGCACGCCTTGCTCGATGAAGTCGAAATCCAGTACCAGATTCAGGGCCGCTACCGCTACCACGATTAAACTAAAGCCGATTCCGATGATACTCGAGCCGTTGACGGAGGTGAACTGAATCCCGAAGAACCCCAGCACCATCTCCAGCAGGTAGAAGACCATGGTTCCGCCAGTGGCTGCGATAACTCCCAGGCGAAACTTCTGCGTAACTTTGATAAGTCCGGAGCTATAAGCCAGCAGTAACACAAAAAGTGTTCCAAAGGTGAGGCCGACAGCCTGGATTGCGATTCCCGGATAGCGCTGATCGAAGACAGCCGAGAAGCCGCCGAGCGCCAGGCCTTCCAACAGCGCGTAGATTGGCGCGGTCACCGGAGACCACTCCTTCTTGAAAATGGTGACCATGGAAAAGATCAGTCCACCGAACAATCCAACCACCATCTCTGGCATTACATCGGCTGGGTTACGCGACTGAATGTACTGGTACCATGTCCAGGCCGCGGTAGCGAAAGCGCAGATCAACAAGAGGCCGGTCTTGTTCACAGTGCCGCTCAGCGTCATGCGGTTGGCCGCGTCGATCGCGCCGCCATAGTGCGCGCTTGCGAGACCGGTAAATGTCGTGCTGCCCAGTGCCGGATTGGATGTCTTCATCAGTGCCATAATGTGCTCTCCGAGTGCGAATTCAGCCTGTTGGCTCCAACCCTATTGTACAGGCGGATGGAGTTCTACCCGCGAGTCCAAGCGCCGTCGATACAGCGCCACATTGCGGGGTTCGGCGACTTGTCCCGCAATACCGCGGGCAGGCGATCCGGGCGCACATTGTCGTAACAATGCAACGCGCCAAAGCGCAGCAGCGACGCAGGAATGCCGACCGCTGTGAATCCCGGATGCCCCGTCGCCGGGTAAGGTCCGCCGTGATTCATTGCCGGGCTCAGCGCCACTCCCGTGGGCACCTTGTCGTTCAACATGCGTCCCACCTTGAAGCGAAGATCGCCTGCAATGCTCGCGTAGATCGCATCATCCTCGCCAGCCTTACTTGAATAGATGCTGCCGGTCAGATTCCCTTCGAGAGCCTGAATAACCTGCCGCAACTCAGGAATGTTCTCTGCCATCACCACCATCGTCGCGTTGCCGAACGCCTCTCGCTGAAGTCCCTCAGGCTCGGCCAGAAATCGCTTCGCCGTTGATCGCAATAGCGTGTTCTTGTAGCGGCAGCCAGCCATCGGCTCCGCGCCGGTAACCACTGTGGCTCCTGACTCGATCAGCGCGCGCACGTTTTCATCCAGCCCTTTGAGGCCGCCCGAAGAGAGCAGCGGAGCCGATGGCCGCTGATCGAGAATTCCCGCCAAGCTGGACGCAAACCGCTCAGCGTCTTCCCCTCCAATCATTAGAATCAAGTTCGGGCTGGTGCATAACTGGCCGCTCGCAGTTAGGCAGCTATCGGCTAACTCGGCGGCTAACTGCTCCCCGCGCTCAGCCAATGCGCCGGGCAACAGAATAACCGGATTCAGGCTTGACATCTCAAGATAGATTGGCTTTCCGGCGCGCTCCGCCGCAACTTTCAAACGGAGCCCGGACTCGCGGCTCCCGGTAAAGCTGACCGCGCCGATGCGTGGGTCGCTCACCAGCCGCAGCCCATCTTCATTTGAGGTTTGGTAGATCATCTGCAGCGTTGCCCGCGGCAGGCCGGCCTCATTCAAGGCCGCGACCGCGCACTCGGCGAGCAGCTTGCTCGTGCCTGGATGCAAAGGATGAGCCTTCGCAATGACCGGGTTTCCCGTGGCGATGGCCGCCGTCAAATCGCCGCCTGAAATGCCGTTGAACGCAAAGGGAAAGTTGTTGGGTCCGAAGATCGCCACCGGCCCGATCGGCGCGTAGTGCGAACGGATATTCGTCTTTGTGTCGATGACGGCATGCGTCCACGATCCCTCGCGAGCGGCGGCCGCTCCTTGACGCAACTGCGTCGCGGTTCGCGGCAGTTCAGCGTCTCTGAGCCGTGGAACTACCGCCAGACCAGTTTCCGCGTTTGCCATGCTCACGAGCGCGGCAGCACTCTCTTCGATCGACTTCGCGTAGAGGTCGAGAAAGTCTGCCAGCTTTTCAGCGGGCACTGTTCGCAACTCAACGGCCACAGCCGCAGCCGCGTTCAGAGCATCGTCGCAGTCTTGCCACTCGCTTACCGGGAACTCGCCTTCAAGCGTCTCGCCGGTTGCGGGATTAGTCGCGTGAAATGTCGACTTCGCGGTTGCAGACCGCCAATCCCCTGCGACCAATACCTTTTCGACTGCCATGATGCTGTTCTCCCATGAATCCATCTCTATCTATTATGAAACGAGCGGACGCACAACTGCCAAGCCGCTGTATGTGCGCGACTTGATTCAATCGCGCTGCCCGGTTACCAGGTCAAACGCATCAGCGAGGTTGCCTGGCGGGGAAGATCCGTGCCGATTGTTACCTTGCCGTCGCTTACATCCAGCCACACGGGCGAGGTCAGCAACTCCAAATGCCCAGCCTCTTGCAAGCGTGCATACTGCTCCGCCGTGGGAGCCTGCGGAGAGCCCATCGCCTTCCATACTGTGTAGGAATTGCTGTGGGTGTCGTCGATGCGATAGTGCTCGAGCAGCACTTTCTTAACTCCCGCTGGAATGCCGGTGACAATCACTTGCACGGCAGCGCCGGGCGCGGGTAAGTCGTCATCGTGATAGTTCCAAACCATGACCGCCGCTTCATGCTCCGCTTTGGTGGCTATCGCGTCCACGTCCGGGGCTTGCTTGACGCCCATGCTCAGAATGTCGTCGAGCGGAATCTGCCCGGTACTGCTGGTCTTCACTCGCTCGCCGGACATTAAACCTGCCATCCGAAAGACATTCAAGACCGGCTTATCGATTCCATTTGTTGCCAGCGTGCGAAAGCCCTCGAAGTAGTCCTTGCCCTCGAACTCGAAGGACCACGACAGCATGGCCAGCAGATTTACTTTGTCGCGGTCCTGCAAATCGAACAGCGCTTTCATCGCCGCCGCCGTATAAGTCGCATAGAGTGGTCGGTTGCGATACGCATTGGCTGGATTCACCTTCATCGAGCAAGCCGCGCATCCTTCAGGATCGGCCTCGCTCAGAATGATCGGCAAAGGAGCATACTTGGGATATGCAGCTACGATCCGAAAGCCGGCATCGCTGGCCTTCAATTCATTCGCCAAGCCCATTCGCACATGCCCGTCCACCACTGTCGGGTGGCCCTTGGGATGAAATGAGATGAAGTCCAACGGAATCGGCTTCCCATTCGCCGCGCTCTTATCGTTCAGGCAATGCTTGAGGAAGTTTTTCAAGAATCCAGAGGATCTGTCTGAGCCCGGCCCGGTGGTTGCCGGCCCGCCCACGATTGCTCCAGGCAGTGCCGCGCGAACTCCGGCAACCGCGTAGTCGTAGAGCTTGAAGTACTCCGCTGGCGTGCCATGCCAATAAGTGATGTCCGGCTCGTTCCACACCTCGAAGTACCATGTACTCACCTGCTTCTTTCCGTAGCGCTCGACAAGATGTTCGGTAAAGCGACGCACCAACTCGCCCCACATCGCATAGTCTTTCGGAGGGTTGTTGGAAGCGCCGGAGGTGGTGTTGCCTGGGTAGTGAACCTGGTACGTCTCGACTCCCAGAACCGTGGCGGCAAGATCCTTGGGCATAAAGCCGAGCTCGACCATGGGCCGCACGCCTGCATCCCGATACTCGTCGAAGGTCTGGTCGGTGATGGTGAAGTCATAGACCGGCTTTCCATCCGGGCCTAGCGAGAACACGTTCGACGAACTCCACTTGAGCGCTGCCACACCATTGCCCGAGGTGAGCAGATGATGGGCGCGAATGTATACGAGCACAGGGCTCAGGTCATGTAACTCGCGGAGCAGTTGCTTGCCGTATTTCATGGTCGTGTAGTTTGACTCGTCGTAACCGAACCAGGCGTAGATAGGCTTATACGGCCCCTGCGGCTTGGTCAGGTCAACCTGAATGGACACGGGATTTGATGTGGGAAGCTGTGCCGCTGCCTGCATCGCAGCCGCACAGATGAAAGCGATTGCAAGTTTGTGCATCGATAGGTGACCTTGCGACTTCGGAGCCGCAGTTACGCGGCAGGTTGCATTCTCCTGCCGCTAATCCTTGAGGGTTACGAGCTTGGCGTTCTTTTGCGCCTTGATGACTAACTCAGCCGCCAGCAGGCATTGTTCCTGATCCTGCGCAACATGCGTGCGATTCACGATGTCCGCAACAAACTGCGGACCAAATGGCAAAAGCATGTTATTGCAATCGATGTACCGCGCCTGTTTGCTGTCCACGATGAATAGATTGTTACCCTGATGCCCCACGGCCACATTGGTATACTTGCGCACTTCAATGTAGCCATTGGTACCGAGAATGAAGAGCCGTCCATCGCCCCACGTTCCAAGCCCATCTGGAGTAAACCAGTCCAGGCGCACATAACCCAGCCCGCGGTCTCCGCGCAACACCATGTCGCCGAAATCCTGAAACCGCGGACGATCCGGATGCCGCACGTTGGCGATCTGCGACTCCACAACCTCGGCCTGCCGCGATCCCGTGTAATAAAGAAACTGGTCCACCTGATGTGAACCAATGTCGCAGAGAATGCCGCCGTATTGGTCGGGGTTCCAGAACCATTCCGGCCGTCCCGTTCCGCCGCCCGCATCGCCATGGCCTTGAACGATCTGATGCGGCGCGATGTTAATTGTCTGAATAACCTTGCCGATTGCGCCTTGCTGGATCAGCACTCCGGCATAGACCGCCGCTTTAACCTCCAGCCGCTCGCTGTACATGATGCCGTAGATTCGCTTGGTCTCTGCAATCGTCTTGCGCACTTCGGCCAACTGTTCCAGTGTCGTAATCCCTGGCTTGTCCGACAAAAAATCCTTGCCATGCTTCATCGCGCGCACGCCGAGCGGGGCCCGCTCATTCGCGATCTGTGAGCTGAGCACCAGTTGAACCGAAGAGTCATTCAGGATTTCATCCTGCGTCTTGACCGTCTTTACGTCCGGAAATCGCTTCTTGAATGTGGCGAGCTTGTCCTCTTCGCCGGCCCAGGTCGCTACCAATTCGCCGCCGCCGCGCTGGATGGCGCCAATCATGCCATAAATGTGGTCATGACTCATTCCGCAGACCGCGAACTTGATGTGGTACATCGGCGCCTCATCGGATTGCGCGGGCGCCAACGCATCTTCGATCACGCGGCTGGGCTCTGCGCCTAGAGCCATCACTCCATTTGGCAGCCCGGTCATCATTGCAATCGATCCCATCAATCCGGTCTGCTTCAGAAAGTCGCGTCGGCCTTTTGATTTCATTATCAATTCCCCCGCTGTTCGTCGAACAGCGCTTCCAGTTTGAGAGCCCAAAAGTGGCATCAGCGGTAATCTGCTCTTCGACGCGAAGTTATTCTTTCCCATGCCTACATGTCAA
>CAZSVJ010000134.1:7953-9628 GCA_964610185.1 uncultured Occallatibacter sp.
ATAGACTTGCCGCAAAACCTGTGTCCAACGGGGGTCTTAAAAACGCAAAAAGCAAATAAACTTGGTTGAATTCCCGAATTCCCAGCCAGTTTAGCAGCGACGAAAGGGGTTCGATGCAATCTGTTATTCTTTCTCGAATTGCGAAAACGAAGGGCCCTTGGTGTTACAGCGTGAGATTGGTTTGACACTGAGCGGCCAGTCGACTCGCGTTCTCGGCGCCGATGATTTTCCATTTTGCCGGACCGGCTTGTCGGCAGAGATGTACCAAGAGAATCCTTTCCATGAATTACACCTTGCTTGACCTGAGCGGACGAGTTGCAGTCGTCACCGGAGGAACCACCGGGCTTGGCTACGGGATCGCGCTGGGTTTGGCGGAAGCCGGGGCCGATGTAGTTGCCAGTTCAAGGCGCAAGGAGCAGGTTGAAGATGTCGCGAAAGAGATCGAGACGCTTGGCCGGCGCTCGCTACCTGTGGTCAGCGATGTGTTGAACAGGTCATCCGTGCGGGAGCTGCACGATGTGGTGCTAGAGAGATTTGGCAAGGTCGACATTCTTGTCAATGCGGCCGGAGTCACTCACAAGGCCTCCACACTGGAAGTGGACGAAGCCGATTGGTCGCGGGTGATCGAGACCAACCTGACGGGCACGCTGCGCTGCTGCCAGATATTCGGCGCGACCATGATTGGCGCGGGGTATGGCCGTATTGTCAACATCGCGTCTCTCTCCTCGTTCGTGAGCTTCTATCAAGTCGCTGCGTATTCGGTCAGCAAGGCCGCGGTTGTTTCGCTGACAAAGTCTTTGGCGATCGAGTGGGCGCGGAAGCGCGTCACTGTGAATGCAATTGCGCCCGGAGTTTTTCCAACGCCGCTGAACAACGGATTTATTCAAGGGACCCCGCGCGGAAAGGAGCTGATTCTGCGCACGCCCATGGGACGTTTCGGCGAGCCGCGGGAGGTGGCAGGCGCGGCGGTCTATCTGGCTTCGGAGGCGGCTTCGTTTGTAACCGGGCAGGTGATTGCCGTCGATGGCGGCTTCCTGGCCAGCGGAGTGAATCAATAGCCGGAGGATCGATGACCGGGAATTGAAATGGGAGTCCGAATTCGTTCGGAACAGAGGAGCAAGCGTTGCGATGAAGATTACCAAGGCAACCGTAAATATCACTTCACCCGGTAGAAACTTTGTCACGCTGAAGGTCGAGACCGATGAGGGCATTCATGGCTTGGGAGATGGCACGCTGAATGGCCGCGAGTTAGCAGTGGCAAGTTACCTCACCGAGCATGTGATTCCCTGTATCATCGGCCGCGACCCATTTCAAACAGACGATATCTGGCAATATCTCTATCGCGGCGCATACTGGCGGCGCGGGCCGGTGACCATGGCAGCCATTGCCGCGGTCGATGTGGCTCTTTGGGACATCAAGGGCAAGGCGCTGAATACGCCAGTTTACAACTTGCTCGGCGGCAAAAGCCGGGAGAGCGTTCTGGTGTATGCGCACGCCAACGGCAAGGATATCGACGACGCTCTGGAAGACGTGGCGCGGCAAAAGGAGAGGGGCTTCAAAGCAATCAGAGTGCAAAGCGGGATTCCAGGGCTATCTACTATCTATGGCATTTCAAAGAGGCCGGGACGATACGAACCGGCCGAGCGCGGGTTGCCATCTGAGCACGCGTGGTCAA
>CAZSVJ010000135.1:0-9610 GCA_964610185.1 uncultured Occallatibacter sp.
ACGGCATTGAATTCGCCAAGAGCAAGGAGCTTTGCCGCGCCGCTGCCGAGGCCGGACTGCGCTATGTTTATCTGCAATTCGACGGAATTGGCAACGCAGCCAACTCGCACCGCAAGGTGGGCAACCTGTTCGACGTGAAGTTGCAGGCGATTAACAATCTGCACGAAGCAGGCGTGGATATTGTTCCGGTGACCACGATCATAAACGGCATTAACAACGAGCAGGTTGGGCGCATCATCGAGTTCGCGCTCGACAACCCAAAGAAGATCAGCTTCCTCAGCTTCCAGCCGGTCAGCTTCACGGGGCGCGACGAGGACATCACGGACGACCGCCGCATTGCGCAGCGCTATACCTTGAGTCATATGGCGCACGACGTTAAGAATCAGGTGGGCATCGGCGAGCCCGAGCGCGACTGGTTCCCGATCAGCTTTATGAGCACCTTCTCCGACTGGGCCGACCTGATTCACGGGCCGACCGCCGAGTGGGGCCAGCTCTCTTGCGGCTGCCATCCCAATTGCGGCATCGGCATGGCGCTTATGATCGACAAGGAGACCAAGGAATCCGCGCCGGTAACCGCGTTTCTTGACATGGGTCAGGTAGCCAAGGATTTGGCCAAGGTCAACGACGCCGCCCGCGGCAAGACGCTTTCATTGATTGGCCTTGGGCTTTCGCTGCTGAGGAACTACGATCCCTTCCAGGCGCCGACTCACTTCAAGATCACCGACATGATGAAGAAGATGGACAAGACCTTCAACGCCACCGGCAAGGACTACGGTAGCGTGAAGGGCGACCGTACGCTCGAGGACATCAAGAAGCGCCGCGCCGACCGCTGGAATTTTTTGTTCATTGCCGGCATGTGGTTCCAGGACCTGTTCAACTACGACTTCAGGCGCACCGAGCAGTGCATCATCCCTTACGCCACGCAGGAAGGCGAGATCAGCTTCTGCGCTTACAACACCGGCGTAGGTTGGCGCAACATTATTGAAAAAATGCACATGACGGCGACTCTGACCAAGTGGTACGAGGAGCACGGCCGCCACGAGATTTTTGCCGGCGGCAAGAAGGTTGGTATGTCGCAGGTTGGCCACGAACTCAAGCTGAACATGGCCCACGTCAACTCCGAAGCCAACCATACATTGGATGACTTAGGCATTGCCAAGAACTCCCGCGAAGAGAAGCTGCGGGCGAGAGAAGACAAACTCAAGGCCGAAGCCGAGAACGCGCGCATGGCCAAGCTCTATCGCGAGCACGTGCTGGGCGAAAAGCCGGTCGAAGGGCTGGTTCGTTTGGATTCCATCCGTCCCGCCTCAAACAACGGCACCTCGCCCATCAACCGGCAACAGGAAGTCGAGCCAGTGGCTGGCGACTGATTCCCTTCCAGATTCAAACAACATCAAAGGCCGTTCCCGATGGGAACGGCCTTTGACGTTCGAGGCTACCGGATCGACGTAATCGTTCGAACTAAGTCAACTTCCCAATCAGTGGTCTTCTGGGTCTATGATTGAGATTTAGTTCCGGGGAGGTTTTTATGGGCGACAATCAAATCATTGGCGGCAGGCATGGACGCCGCGAATTTCTCAAGGCAGGCGGGGCGGTGACTGCCGCGCTGCTGGCGCCTTCCGCGCTGGCGGCGGAGACCGGGAAGACGCTGCCCACTCTGCCCTCGAACCCGGTTACGCCGACGGCGATGCCCACGCGCAACCTGGGCAAGACTGGGTACAAAGTTGGCATCTTCTCGCTCGGCGGCCAGGCTGCGCTCGAGCACGCGAATAACTTCGACGCCGCCGTGCCAATCATCGAGCGTGCGCTCGACCTGGGCGTGAATTACATTGACACTTCATCGATCTACGGCGGTCCGCAGCGCTGGAGCGAGCAGTATGTCGGCAAGGTGATGGCGCACCGCCGCAACGAGGCGTTCCTCGCGACCAAGACCAAAGAGCGCACCCGCGACGATTCCATGCGAATGATCGAGAAGTCGCTTCAACTGCTGCAAACGGATCACGTGGACCTGTGGCAGTTGCACGATATCGGCACTATGACAGATGTGAATGCAGTCTTTGCCAAGGGCGGCGCAATGGAAGCGCTGATCGAAATGCAGCAGCAGAAGGTGGTGCGCTTCCTTGGCCTAACCGGGCATTATCGTCCCGACGCGCTCATGGAAGGCATCCAACGCTACCCGTTCGACACGATCTTGATGGCCATGAACGCGGCCGATCCGCACCACTTCAGCTTCAATGAAGGCCTGTTGCCGTTGGCCGTCGAGCGCCAGATGGGCATTATCGGCATGAAGATTCCGGGGCGCGGACGGATTCTTTCCACATGGACGCCGCCGCCTATCGAGGAGCAGAAGCACTCGTGGGAGGGGATGACTTTCCAGACGGATCGATCGGGCACGCTGACCATGCGCGAGGCGATGTACTACACTCTGTCGCGGCCAGTGAGCACGGTCATCGTCGGCTGCGACACGATTGCGCAGCTAGAGGAAAACGTGCATCTGGCGCGTGAGTTTACGCCGCTAAGCGACAAGCAGGCGACGGAGTTGGTGGCGCGAGCCGAGCCCGTTGCCAAGCCGTCGCTGTTCTTCCGATTCTACGACCGGCCTTAACCACCTGCGCTGGGGCAGACGCCGCTTGCGCGGCTGGAGTGAGGACGCAGCGGCGGCGCATCTGGCCAGTCAACGCCGGAGGAAGGAGACCATGTTCGTCCAGGCCAATTTTCCGGCCCCTCTTACTCGCCTGGCCAAGGGCCAGACCAATCCGTAGGTGATCGCCTGCGAGATGAAAGCGTGTTCGTGTCCCGTGCAGCAAGCTAGCCCTCGGTGAAGCGGGGATAGCGAGCTAGCAAGTTAGCGCCGGCGCACGCCGCATCTTCCCTCGCGGTTCGACAAAGCCGGTGGACGACCGAAACCACGCAATGAGCGCTTCAGAGATGATTGATGAGCGAGGCGATGCAGGCGGCGCCGAAGCCGTTGTCGATGTTGACGACGGAAACATTCGGCGAGCAGGTGTTCAACATGCCGAGCAAGGCGGCCACTCCGCCAAACGATGCGCCGTAGCCGACGCTGGTGGGAACGGCGATGACTGGGGCGTTAACCAACCCTCCAACCACTGTAGGCAAAGCGCCTTCCATGCCGGCGCAGACAATGAGGACGCGGGCTGATTGCAGGCCCTGCTTTTGCGCGAGCAGGCGATGAATGCCAGCCACGCCTACGTCGGCGATGAGCTCGACGGTGTTGCCCATGAGGCGCGCGGCGACTACGGCTTCCTCGGCTACGGGCAAATCGCTGGTGCCGGCGCAGACTACGGCGATGGTTCCCTTGCCGGAAACAGCGGACGCCTGTGTGAGTGTGATGGAACGGGCGGCTTCGTGGAACTCGGCGCGGGATTCGATATCTAGGACGGCATTGAACATTTCGCGCGTGGCGCGAGTGGCGAGAACATTGCCGCCGGCCTGGGCCATGCGGGCGAAGATGGCTGCTACCTGCGCGGCGGTCTTGCCGGCGCCGAAGATCACTTCAGGCATGCCGGTGCGAAGGGCACGATGATGATCGATCTTGGCGAATCCTAGATCTTCAAAAGGAAGATCGCGGAGGCGGTCGAGGGCTTCGTTGACAGGGGTGCGGCCCTCGCTGACTTCGTTGAGCAACGTTTCGATGCGATGGCGATCCATCAAAGCCCTTCCTTGATCCTAATGCCGGAACTGTTGGCCGCTTCGATCTCCGCATAGGCCAGCATGGCCTCAAGCATGACTTGCTTGAGCGGAACCGCGTGCAGCGTCGCGAGCAAGCGGCAATCTTCATATTCAGGTGAAGCGTTGGCGACTCTGCCATTGGGCCAGCGCGCGATCTTGATGCGGACTTCGCCGCGCGGGGTATGCACGGTGAGGAATTCACGTGCCAGCGCCAGCTTGTTTTCGAGCCTCCAGCGCAAGCCGATAGTGGTGGTTTCGCGAAAAAGAATGTCGCGCAAGCGGGGCACGAGATTGGGATGGGAAAGAACGGTGATCTGCACGCCGGCGCGGCCCTTCTTCATCTGCACCGAGGCGCGATAGACATCCCATGCGCCGGCATCGAGCAGCATATCGCTGACATACGCGAGGACCTGCGGGTTGCAGTCGTCGATGACGGTTTCAATGACGGCGATGGATTCATTTTCATCGGGCCGCGCGGTCTCTCGCTCGCCAATCAACAGGCGCAGCAAGTTGGGTTGGCCTTGTGTCTCGCGGCCGCCCGCGCCGTAGCCTGCGGCCTTGACACGCATGGGCGGCAGCGGCTCGTAGTAGACATTCAACATGCGAAGGATCGCAGCGCCGGTGGGGGTGACGCGCTCCATTGGCTCGCCGGCAGCGTAGATTGGCGCATCGGCAAGCAGGGCGAGTGTGGCTGGAGCGGGCACAGGCAGGGTTCCGTGCTGGCAGACTACGGTTCCGCTACCCACGTTGAGGGGCGATGCGAGCCAGCGATCGATCGCGAGCGATTCAGCACCGGCCGCGGAACAAACGATATCGACGATAGTGTCCACCGCGCCGACTTCGTGAAAATGCACGCTCTCAATAGGGATTGAATGAATGGCGGCTTCGGCCTCACCCAGCAGTTGGAAGGCGCGGATGGAGCGATCTTTGACGACGTCGGCCAGCGATGCGGAACGAATAATTTCAAGGATCGTCGACAGGGGACGATGTGCGGCATGGGCAGTGTATTCGTGAGGAGGCGCGGAGGAGTGCGCCTCATGGGAATGATCGCCATCAGTGGTTTTCGGTTTGGATTCGTGGCCTCCCACCCGTTCCGTAGAAGGCCGCGGAATGGATGGGGTACCCAGTTCTTCGTGCGGGTGCGGCTCATGCGTATGCGAGGAGTGATCGTCGTGGGAGTGAGCCGGCCCGGTTGACGACTGCTCCGGAGCGATGACGTCGACCTTTGTGGCTGCCAGCCCACCGCGGCTCACCTTGCGCATCTGAAGGCGCGCATCGACACCAAGCGCGGCTGCCGCATCTTCAAGAACTGCGAAAGGAACGCCCGCATCGACGAGGGCGCCGAGCAGCATGTCGCCGCTGATGCCGGAAAAGCACTCTAAATATCCAATACGCATTGCCTAGTGATTTTAAACTGTTGGCGATGCTTTATGCGCCGCGCCGGGCAAGAACATCCGCGGGCAAGATTGCGTTCATTGAGCCGGAGCGAAAGCCGACGCAATCGAGGGTGACGTATTGGAATCCTGCCTGTTTGAGGGCAGCGGAGATGGTGTCGAGCATATCGATCGCCAGGGCGCGGGGCAGCTCGGCGCGAGCAATCTCAACGCGAGCGAGCTCTCCGTGATGGCGGACGCGGAACTCGCGGAAACCCAATTGACGCAGGCTTTCTTCGGCTCTCTCCACCTGCTCAAGCACCTCGCGGGTTACGGTACGGCCGTACTCGACACGCGAGGACAGGCATGGCGCCGCGGGGCGGTCCCATAGGGAGTAGCGGGCCGCTTTTGCAAGCGCGCGAATTTCTAGCTTTGTGAGTCCGGCATCGGCCAGAGGAGCCAAGACGGCGTGTTCCGCGGCGGCACGCTGGCCGGGACGAAAATCGCGCGTATCGTCCGCGTTCATGCCATAGGCGATGCGGGCAAAGCCAAGCTTGGGGCCCAAGGCTTCCATCGTCCGAAAAAGCTCGTCTTTGCAGTGGAAGCAGCGATCGGCGTCGTTGCGCTGATATTCGGGCCGGTCCAATTCCTCAGTTGCCACAACGTGCAGCGGGATCTGTTGCGCGCGGGCAAAGGCGCATGCCTGTTCCATGTCGCGGCGGGCAAGGCTGGGCGAATCGGCCAACACTGCGATCATGCGAGAACCCAGGACGCGGTGTGCCGTGGCTGCCAAAAATGCCGAATCAACGCCGCCAGAGTAGGCGACCATGAGGCTTTCCAGTTGCCGAAGCCGATCTTCAAGGGCGAGCAGCTTTGACGCAGTGCCGGAAGCAACGGCGCCTTCGGGATCTATCCGGGCATGATCGAATTCGGGGGAATTCGTGTGTACGCTTGCCGCCATAGTGGAAATTATAGCCCGCTGCCACTCTTAGATGCTGTTTTGCCGGCCGGGTGCGCTGTCGCAACTTGCTATGCTGTGTTTTGCGCCTACGCAATCATGAAGCGGAGCTACAAATTAATATGTTTTAAATCTCTACGGATTCCCACCCATCGGACATCCGCCGCGGTGGACCTCCGATGGATGGGGCGCGGTTTCATTCCTTGCGGATCGACAACGCCGGTGGACGACTAAAAGAATGAACAACGACACGCTTCAACTTTGGTTCGCGTATCCAGACGATCTTCTTGTGGAAGGAGTCACTCAGGCTTGCGAGTTGCTGCTGAGCGAAGAGGAGCGTGCACGGTGGCAAGCGTTCAAGTTTGACAGGCTCCGCCGCGAATATCTGACGACGCGGGCTCTGGCGCGAACCTCTCTTAGCCACAACCATCCTATTGCTCCAGAGGCCTGGCGCTTCAGGTTGAATGCTTACGGCAAGCCCAGCGCTGATCCGGCACATCGCCTGCATTTCAATTTATCCAATTCACGCGATCTGGTGGTCTGCCTGATTGACGACGGGACTGAAGTGGGCGTGGATGTGGAACCAATGAAGCGCGCGGGAGCGATCCGCGAGGTTGCGCCCAGAGTGTTTTCGCCGCTGGAACAGAGCCAGCTTGAGGCCTTGCCCGATTCCGAGCGACTCGATCGCGGTTTGTCTTTATGGACGCTGAAGGAAGCCTACATCAAAGCGCGGGGCATGGGGCTTTCGCTCACCCTCGACAAGATTTCGTTCGTGTTTGGAGACACGGAGGGAATTCGCCTGGAACTTGATCCGTGCTTGAATGACGTGTCGGGCCGTTGGCGGTTCTGCCTGCTTGACCACGCCGGCCACCGCATTGCGCTGATGGCTGAGAGGGCGACCGATCCTGAGTTGCAAATCTGGGAAGCGCGCCCGGTGCTGGAGCAACCGACAAAGCTTTCCAACGACTCAGCACGATGGTTTCCGCGCGATTGAGCGAAGCGGGTTCTCGATTCGTATCCGGAGCGAAAGAGCGTTTATCGATTGCTCCAGAAAAACCACGCGGCCATGGAAAAGCCGATGAGGATGACTAGGCCGCGGAGGACGGCCTGGGGCACCATGCGGGCGAAACGCGCGGAGGTGTATCCGCCGATGGCGCAGGTGACCATGGCGAGCAGGCAGTAACGCCATACGACCTGGCCATTGGCCACGAAGATGATGAAGGCGATGCCGTTGGCCATGGTGGTGGAGACGACTTTGAGGGCGTTGATCTCGTTCAGGTTCTGGTAGCCGAAGAGCGACAGGAGGGTAATCATGAGGAAGCCTGCTCCGGCGCCGAAGTAGCCGATGTAGAAACAGACAAAGACGGTGGCAATGAAGACCGGCAGGCGGCGGGGTGGGCGGGAGCTGATTGGAGACGTAAATTTGCGGCGTTCAAGCCAGCGGGAAACTGGGCCGGTAGCGGCAAAGATGGAGGCGGCGACCAGCAGCAGCCAGGGGACCAGGTGCAGGAATGTCGTCTGCGGTGTGTTGAGCAGGACCACGGCGCCGGCTGTTCCGCCGAGCAAGCCGGCCAAGGCGAGGGGGATGGCGAGACGCAGATTCTTGCGGATGTCATCGCGGTATGCGGCGATGGAGGTGAGCTGGCCGGGCCACAGGGCAACCGTGTTGGTGGCATTGGCCTGAACGGGCAGCATCTTCATGCTGAGCATGGCGGGAAAAAGCAGAAAGGAGCCTCCGCCAGCCACGGCGTTGAGCACACCGGCAATGAACGCGGCCACGGTGAGCCAAAGCCAGTGCCAGTCCATGAATGAGGGAAGGCCGGGGAAGTGGAACATATATCATTCATTCTAGAAGGCCAGTCCGTATGATTGCGACTGGGCCCAGACATTGCCATAAAGAATCGAACGAACCCCATAAAAGGGCCCGGAGAGGGTTTTCACGTTACTATTAACACCCTTCTGATTAAAGCCGAGGGTCTTAGTGCCATCCTAAAGACACACGTCAGAGTCGGGCTTACAACCGCAAAAACCGGAGGCATACACATGACAGAGTTCTCTTCCCCAGAACTTGAAAACCCCAACGTCGATTTTGCATCTCAGGGAATGCGGCTCTACGCGATGGAACAGACCGTTCGGGCTCGCGACGTTTTAGCACGCACCATCGGAACGCGTGAACACGCGGCGCTGGTGGAAGCGGTCAAGCAGAATTTCCCTGAAATCTATGAAAACACAGCGAAAAGTGCAGGGAGCAACTGAGCAGCCTCTGTGAACTGATTGCAAGTCTTGCAATCGGTTGTTTTTCAATACCAACAGTTCAAGCCGCAGATCGAATCGGGTCCAAATCGACCGTCAGGATCCCTTCTGTTCGCATAAATATATGAAATAAGAGTATTTAGCTGCAACACTCGTAGTGTGAGCGTATCGCGCGCATATTTTATGAATCGTTTGTGCTATATTTATCTCAGATAATTTGAGTGGCTCGGACTCATGTCTTAGCCCAATTATCCCGAATCCATGATGAGGAGAAGAATTATGGCAATCACTCGTTGGGACCCGTTTCGTGAAGTCGTAGCATTGCAGAATCGAGTCAACTCGCTTTTCCGCGATCTGAACGATGGAGAGGATCAGGTGGCGGCTACCAGCTTTGTGCCGGCGGTAGACATCTATGAGGACGCGCAAAAGGTCGTACTCAAGCTCGAAGTACCGGGCATCGAGGAGAAGGATCTGGACATTCGCGTGGAAAACCACACGCTGACCGTGAAGGGCGAGCGCAAGTTCGAGGCCGAGGAGAAGGAACAAAACTTCCATCGCATCGAGCGGCGCTATGGAAGCTTCTATCGCGCCTTCACGCTGCCTTCGACTGTGGATACGGAGAGCGTCGCGGCCAGCTACAATGCAGGCGTACTGAAGCTGGAGTTGAAGAAGAAGCCCGAGGCGCAGCCGAAGCAGATCAAGATCAATGTGGCGGCGTAAGAGCAGGGACTTAGGAACCCGTGTTGCGAACAGAGAGGGGGCTTCGGCTCCCTCTCGGCCGATTAACGCATCGATTGGGCCTGACTTTTCTTCCTTTCATTTTGCCAAGAATGCGGATAATATGTATCAGTGTGTATTGTTCAGCATTTTTGCTGATGGGAGATGAAGATGCAAACGATTAGCGCCTCTGATCTGGCGCGCAACACGAGCGCGATACTGGAGCGGATTCTTTTGGGAGAGACGGTCCGCGTACTGCGTAATCGCACAGAGATTGCCCATATTGTTCCTGCCCGTCGTACGATGACCGCTGCGCAAGCCATCGCGGGCCTGGAGGGAGGACTGAGTCCTGCCGAGGGTGAGAGCTGGCTCAAGGACAGCCGCGGCGAATTTGACGAAGAGGTCAGAAATCCGTGGGAATGATCTTTGACACCTCCATCTGGGTTGGTTTGGCTGCTGGTCAAATCTCTGGTCAAGCCGTTCATCAGGCTACCGGCGACGAGTCTGTGTACATTTCGGCAATTTCGCTGGGCGAGCTAAATTTCGGCGTCGAATCCTGCAACGATCCAGTGAAACGGATGTTGCGGATGCGTTTTTTACGCAGCTATGAGCAGCGGCC
>CAZSVJ010000136.1:0-9588 GCA_964610185.1 uncultured Occallatibacter sp.
GTGGCGAATATGTTGTTGGCGATGGCCGCCAGCGGCTGCTCCTCCATTAGCGGCACGTGCTTGAAAGCTGCGGCGTGAAAGACAATGCGCGGGGAGTGGGCCGAGAAGATCTCGCTGAGCAACGCCTCGTCGGCTGCGCTGCCAAGAATCGGAATCAGAATCGGCGTGATGCGGTTTGTCGCCGCGGACAAGTCTCGCTCAAGCGCGTAGAGATTGCTGTCTGAGGTCTCCAGCAGAACCAGCTTTCGGACGCCAAGTGCCGCCAGCCGCTTGGCCAGGGCGGAACCGATGGAGCCTCCGCCGCCGGTGATAAGGAACGATTCCTGGCGTAGTGCATCGAGCACCGCCGGTGAAGGTGACGGCAGAGAAGGTCGCGCCAGAAAGCCGCGCCAATTGATGTTCTCCAGGGATGGAATCACAGGAGAAGTATAAATTGACGGGGCTTTCGAGCCTGGAGGGACGAAAGTCGACCGATCTTGCCGATGCCGTCCGCCAGCCCGCTCAGTTAAACTTGGGTGATTCCGAGGTCTTTCAATGGAAGTGTTTCAGCCGCGCTGGGGAAGAGATTTATGGCGATGAACGGGCCATTGGCCCTTGTTTTATTTGCGGCAGTGTCGACAACAGCGGCCGCGCAGGCGCGCTATGACGCCGAGGCTGTGCGGCTCAACAATCGCGGCGTCGCGCAGATGGGCCAGCAGTTTACCGAGCGCGCTGAAGCCGCCTTTGCCGAGGCTTTCAAGAAGGATCCGAAGCTGGCGCAGGCAGCGATCAACGAAGGCATTGCGCTGCTGACTCTGCAAAAACTGGACGAAGCCAAGAAAGCATTGCAGCAGGCGATCGCTCTCGACCCAGGCAGCGCGCAGGCATGGTACAACCTGGGCCTTGCGCAGCACGCCGGCAATGAATCGGAGTTGGCGCTGAAGAGTTTTCAGCAGGCCGTAAAAGCCGACCCGAGGGATGCGGATTCCTATTACTTCGAGGGTGTTTGCTACCAGGATTTGAAGGATTCCGACAAGGCGATTGCGATATTCGAGAAGACTCTGGAAATCGACCCGCTGCACGCTTCGGCGGAGTTTGCGATCGCGCGCGCATACCAGCGAACTGGCCGCATCGCTGAGGCCAAAGATCACTTCAAGCGCTTCCAACACCTGACCAGCACCAAGATTGGCGCGCCCATCGGGCTGTCGTATGGCGAGCAGGGGCATTACTCGACGGTCACGGCGGTCGAGGCGCCGGCCGCCGGCAACAAGGCAATGATTCCGGTGAAGCTGGTGGCTGTGCCGCTCAACCTGCCAATTGCCGGCATTCCCTGGCCTTGGACCACAACCGGCGGAGCCTGCATGATGGACGTGACTGGCAACGGACACATGGATCTGGTTCTGATGCAGACCGGTGCTCAAGCCATTCGCGTGTTGCAAAACGAAGGGAATTGGCAGTTCGTTGATCTCGATGCCGCGGGAGCGGGGCTGAAGGCTTCGGGCCATGCCGTAGCATGTGCTGTTGGCGATTTCGACGGGGATGGGTTGAACGATCTTGCCGTCGCGCTCGGTGACGCTGTTCTGCTTTTTCGCAATCTCGGCCACGGGCAGTTCAAAGACGTGACCGCCGAGGCTGGGCTCGCCGCGCGGAATCGGCCTTCGGGGATTACGTTTGTGGATTATGACCACGATGGCGACCTTGATTTGTTGCTGACGGGAGCGCCGATCAAAGCTGGCGATGCGCCGAATGTTCTCTGGCGCAACAACGGGAACGGAACCTTTACCGAATGGACGGAACCGACAGGCCTAGGCGGCAGCGGAACGACGGCTGCGGCTATTCTTACCGATTTCAACAACGATCGGGCGGTTGATCTGGCAGTAACGGGCGATGGTCCCGCGCCGCTGATCTATGTCAATCCCCGCGAAGGAAAGTATCCGGCGCAGGCATTGTTCGACGGAGAAAAGCTTCCGCCCACTGTGGGAATCGCCGTGCTCGATTACAACAAAGACGGGTGGATGGACATTGCGGTGACGCATGACGGCGCGCCGGGGCTGACCTTGTGGCGGAATGTTGAAGGCTCCAATCATGTTGGCCGTCGCTTTGAACGCGTGGAGTTGCCGCTTAAGGACGCAGTTCGTGGATGGGGCCTCACGCCTATCGATATTGACAACGATGGGTGGATCGACTTGGCGGCGATTGTGGAAACCAAAGCGGGTGCCCAGCTACGTGTGCTGCGCAATCGCGGCGATGGAAGCTTTGAGGATGTGAGCCACGCGCTCGGTCTCGACGATGTGAAGTTGCAAGCTCCGCGGGGGCTGATTGCCGCCGATGTGGATGGCGACGGCGCGGCGGACTTGATTGTGACGCAGCTGAATGCGCCTCCCGTGCTGATGCGCAATGTGGGCGCGAACAAGAATCACTTTGCGCGGC
This sequence comes from uncultured Occallatibacter sp., assembly GCA_964610185.1. Taxonomy (GTDB): domain Bacteria; phylum Acidobacteriota; class Terriglobia; order Terriglobales; family Acidobacteriaceae; genus Telmatobacter. The sequence continues at coordinate 2,410 of CAZSVJ010000136.1, forward strand.
TCGACCTGACCGGCTTTGCCGATAACAAAACGGCGCTGGGCGTGAAAGTGGAGGTGTTCGCGGACGGTCTCTGGCAAAAGTGGGAGCTTGCCGGCGCGTCCGGCTACCAGACGCAGCCGCCGCCGCAAATTCTCGTCGGGCTCGGCGATGCGAAGGGCGTCGACCTGCTGCGAATTCTTTGGCCTACCGGTGTGTTACAGGATGAGATCGATTTGCCGCAAGGGCCGGTTATTGCGATGAAAGAAGCAGACCGGCGCGGGAGTTCTTGCCCAGTCTTGTTTGTCTGGGATGGCCACAAATACAAATTCGTTGTGGACGTGGTTGGCGCGGGCGTTGTTGGTCACTGGTTTACCCCAACGCGGCGTAATATTCCCAATCCCGGTGAGTGGGTCAAGGTTGACGGCTCAAGCTTTGCGCCTGTGAACGGCAAGTTGAGCCTGCGCTTTATGGAACCGATGGGGGAGGTCAATTACGTTGACCATTTGCGGCTGGTCGCGGTCGATCATCCGGAGAATGTCGAGGTCAATCCCGACGAGCGCTTCCTCGACAATCCGCCATTTGCCTCGGGGCGCGTCGTGGCATCGTCGGGCGCGCGGCTGCCAGTGGGCGCGTGGGATGGGGAGGGTCGCGACGTGCTCGATCAGGTGAGCAAACGCGATCATCGCTTTGCCGGCGGCTTCACTGAGCTGGCGCATTACGATGGGTTCGCAAACCTCCATGCATTGACGCTTGACCTGGGCCCGCTGGACGCGAAGTCCCCGCTGCGGCTGCTGATGACGGGCTATGTCAACTACTTTAGCGCTACCTCGCTGTATGCGGCGTGGCAGGCGGGCGTGAAGGAGATTCCGCCATACGTTGAAGCGCAAATGCCCGATGGAAAATGGAAGAGAATCGCGGACGATGTAGGCTTTCCCGCAGGCCTGGAACGCACTATCGTGGTGAATCTCACCGGCAAGTTGCCTGCGGGCGCGCGGCGCATTCGGCTGATGACAAATCTGCAAGTTTACTGGGATCAGGTTTTGGTGGACCAAAGCGACAATGCGGAGGCGCGCGCGGCTGAGGTTCCGCTCGAAAAAGCCACGCTGCATTTCCGCGGATATCCAAAACAGACGGAGGGCGCGAGCCCTGGCGATCTGGAATACGACTACAACGAGGTTAGCTTGACCGGACCGTATCAGCATCAGCGCGGCAACTACACGCGCATGGGCGATGTGACCACGCTGTTGCAGGGCATCGACAATCGCTTTGCAGTTTTCGGCAGCGGCGAGGAGATTGCGGCGGAGTTCGACGCGACTAAGCTGCCTGCGCTTCCCGCGCATTGGAAGCGCGACTACTTCTTCTACGCCAATGGATTTGTGAAGGACATGGACTGGTGGGACGCGTCGCCATTTACCGTGGCGCAAATGCCGTTTCACGGAATGAGCGCCTATCCGTATCCGCAGAGCGAGAGTTATCCGGACGACACGGGTGCGCTGGGCTACCAGTTGAATTGGAACGATCGGTTCGATTCTGGCGAGCCGGTGCGGTCGTATCGGTTTGACTATCGAGTCATGCCGTCTACTCCGGCGGAGAATCTTTCGGCGGCTGGCGCGGCGGCGCAGCCATGAGCGATCTGGTGCTTGAGCCGGCAACAGGACAGCTTGAACTTTTGAAGTCAGGCAAGATTTCTGTAGTTGAGCTAGCCGAGGCGCACATCCGGCAGATCGAGCGTTTGAATCCTGAACTCAACGCGTTCGCCGACTTTGATGCGGATCGTGTTCGCACGCAGGCAAAGCGGCTGGACGAGCAGCCGAATCCACATGGACCTCTGCACGGATTGCCGGTTACGGTGAAGTCTTCGATTGCCACGGCTGGATACAAGTGCGAGATTGGCAGCCTGCTGAACAGAGGCAGCGTTCCGCGTGAAGACGCGGTCGTTGTGGCTCGGCTGTGCGCGGCGGGAGCGTTGATTCTGGGCACGACGAACTGTCCGGAATTCCTGATGGCTTATGAGACCGCGAACCTGCTGCATGGACGCACGCGGAATCCATGGGATCTTGAGCGCACGCCGGGCGGGTCGAGCGGGGGCGAGTCGGCGGCCATTGCGGCAGGGCTTTCAGCGGCGGGGTTGGGCAGCGACAGCGGTGGGTCGGTGCGCGTGCCGGCGCACTTCACGGGGATTTGTTCGCTGAAGCCCACGCCGGGACGGATTCCTGGGCGCGGGCATTTGCCTGCGTGCGTGGGGCCGTTCTCGATCCTTGGAGCGATTGGGCCGATGGCGCGCACGATGGCCGATGTCGCATTGATGTTCCGCACGCTGAGCGGCCAGGATCCGCACGATCCGGCGAGCCCGCCGATTGGTTTGCGCAAACCGAGTGTGGTCGAGTTGCGGACGAATCGGATTGGATTCTTCGAGGACGATGGACTGGTTCCGGTGACGCCGGAGACGCGCGCGGCGGTAAGTGCAGCGGCGGCGGCGCTGCATGATGCAGGATTTCGCGTGGAGCCGTTCAGGCCCAGCACGCTTGAGCAACTGCGGAAGCTGTGGTGGAAATTTTTTGTGCAGTGCGGGGCGATGTTGTACGAGCCGCTCATTCGCGGCAGGGACCATCAGCTGAGTCCCGTCTTCAATGGGTTCCTCGAAATTGCCGAGGCTGCGACGCCGCTGACGACTGTTGAGCTATTGAACGCCTGGGCGGAGTTGGACCTGCTGCGCTCAAAAACACTGGAGGAGATGAGCAAGCTTCCAGTTCTCTTGTGCCCGGTAGCCAGCATTCCCGCATGCCTCCACGACGAACGAAGCTGGATTGTCGAGGGGCGGGCCGTCGAGTATCTTGATGCATGGCGGTATACGCAGTGGTTCAACTCGCTCGCCGCTCCCGCGGCGGTCGTTCCTGTGGGAAGATCGCCGGAAGGATTGCCGATCGGTGTGCAGATCGCCGCTCGACCGTTCGAAGATGAAACCGTGCTGGGGATTGCTTCCATTGTCGATGCAGCGTTCGGGTATCGCTCTCCGCCGATGGCGCGCGGATGAAAAGCATATACGAAAAACAGTGTGGTGTCTCAGAAAGTCGTTGAAGAAGTGAGCGATCAAAATGCAGGTCCCCTTCGACTCCGCTCAGGGCAGGCTTTCGACTCCGCAGAAGAACGCTTCGCTCAGTATGCCCCCCTCTTGAGAGGTCAGGAATCGCGGCTGTCAAGTTCATCCATCACAGACCAGCGCTCAAAACCCAATTGAAAACGCGCGGTCGGTGTCTCCAAAGCGGCCGTGTCTCCACCTTTGGGTGGAGGCGTGTTCGCGTGGCCGGCGGTACTCTGATCCTTCCGCTTCCCCAGAAACGGAGCGCACATCGTGCGCGAAACTTGGCAGGAACGATTTGCCGAAAGCCCCGATGCTCTGAAGAGCGTCCGGCTCGAACAGACCGTCGTATCCGTTCTCGATCTTGAGATTGGCGGCGATGAATTCATCACCATGGCGGGGCCCTGCTCGGTTGAGACCGAGTTTCAGTTGATGGCCACAGCCAACCATGTGCGCCGGGGCGGCGCGCGCATTCTTCGCGGCGGCGCATTCAAGCCGCGCAGCTCCCCCTATTCATTTCAAGGCCTGGGTCTCGATGGCCTGAAGATGCTGGCCCGCGCGCGCAAGGAGAGCGGCCTGGCCATCGTGACCGAAGTGATGTCGGAAGACGACGTTCCCATAGTTGCCGAGTACGCCGACATTCTGCAAATCGGCACCCGCAACATGGAGAACTATTCTCTGCTTGAAGCGGCGGCGCAGTCGGGCCGGCCGGTGCTGCTGAAGCGCGGCATGTCGGCCACGATCGCCGAACTGCTGCGCTCGGCGCAACTGATTCTCGACAACGGCAACCCCAACGTCATTCTCTGCGAACGCGGCATCAGGACCTTCGAGACGGCGATGCGGAACACATTCGACGTGGCCGCTATCGCGCTGCTCAAACAGATCTCGCATCTGCCCGTGATTGCAGATCCCAGCCACGCGGCGGGGCATCGCGAACTCGTTCCCGCCTTGGCGCGTATCGGTGTTGCCGCGGGCGCCGATGGCCTGCTGGTCGAAGTGCATCCCAACCCGGACAAGGCGTGGAGCGACGGCGAGCAGTCATTGGATTTCGCGGGATTCGACGAGATGATGGACGGGATCGAGCCGTATCTGGCGCTGCGAAGGCTCGAGCGTCCGCGAGGCGAGGCAATCGGCGCGCGGCCCATGGAGGCCGTGGGATGAATCTCGCTGCCCGCGTTTTGACTACGGCCGCGTCTCTTGCGACGCTGATTCCGATTTGCGCGTTTGGACCTGATGCGGCGCAGAGGGCCGGCGCGAAGATCGACGCGGATGTCATCGTGACCGCCGCGCCCCTTTACGAGCCGCTGGCGGCGCTGCGCGGAGGAGAGCGGTTTCCCAAGGGCGCGCATTTGCTGATCGTCCATGCAGGAAAGGTGGAGCTGCTGGTCCCTGGCTTTGCGGCCACAGCCGATGCGAATGTTTCTTTCGACGGCAAGAGAGTCTTGTTTGCGGGCAAGCAGACGGCGGGCGATTCTTGGCAGATATGGGAATTGACGCTTGAGGATCGCTCGCTACGCAAGTTGGTTGGCGGCGAAGGCGATGCGATTCGGCCGTTCTACTTGCCTTTCGGGCGACTCGTCTACGCGCGGCGAACGGCGCGTGGATTTCACCTGGAAGCCGCCGGATCGGATGCTGCCGACGCGCTTGCGGAGATCGACGCGAATGCGGGATCGACCGTGCTCCCGATCAGTTACTTGCCTGCCAGCGCGATTCCCGCCGATGTGCTGCTCGATGGACGCATTCTGTTTGAAGCCGGCTTTCCTCTCGGCTCGGGATCGACGCCGGAGTTATTTCTGGTTTACTCCGACGGAAGCGGTGTCGAGTCGTACAGGTGCGATCACGGCAGGGCGCGCTGGGGCGGAAAGCAGTTGAATTCGGGCGATGTGGTGTTCACGCACGGAACCTCATTGGCGCGGTTCACTTCGCCGTTGGCCGCCGAGACGCACATCGTTGCTCCGCGCGCAGAGTATTCTGGCGCAATTGCGGAAACGGCTTCGGGCGACTGGCTACTAAGTGCGCGGACCGGCGCCGGCACGCATTACGCGCTCAAGTTGTGGAAGCCCGATTCTTCGCTTCAGTCAGGTTCTACCTCGCTACAAACGGTGTTGGCACAAAGCGGCGAAGATCTGGTCGAGCCGGCGATTGTCGAGCCGCGTGCCAGACCCAAGCGTCATCCCTCCGGGCTGCACGATTGGAACTATGCCAACATGATGGCGCTCGATGCGCGGCTTTCGCGCGAAGGCGACCTCAAGGCAGCGCCTGCATCGGTGCGGTTGGAGACGCTGGACACCGCTGGACATGCGGTTGTTACCGGTACCGCGCCGGTCGAGCCGGATGGTTCTTTCTTTGTAAAAACTCCCGCGGACAGGCCAATCCGTTTTGCATTGCTCGATCGAAAGGGCGCTGTTGTGCGCCGGGAACACGGATGGTTCTGGATTCGGCGTGGCGAGCAGCGAATCTGCGTTGGCTGCCATACTGGCCCGGAACGCTCTTCGGATAATCGCCTTCCTGCCGTGCTAAAACGCACGACGACACCAAGCGATCTCTCCGGCGCGAATGGGTTGGGCGAGGGGCAGCATGTGGCGCCAAATGGCAATTGAAATGATGACTCGGCTTCTCTTCTTTTTCGGTGTGGTTTCGATGGCGGCGGCGCAGACCACGGCACCTATCTCGATTTCTAAATCGGCTAATTCCGCTGCTGGCGCGCAAGCGCCGTCCGCCGCACCGCAGGTGCCGCAAGCGCCGTCTGCCGCACCGCAGGTGGCGGCGGTGCTTCGGTTTGAAGATGCGACCGATAAAGCGGGCATCGACTTCACGCACAGCTTCGGTTCGCGGCAGTTGGGTTCGCTGCTTGAGGGAACGGGCGCAGGATGCGTGTGGTTCGACTACAACAACTCCGGCCTTGAATCCCTCTACATTGTCAACGGGCGGCCACTGGATGATTCAATGCATCCGTATCCGCTCAAGCAGAAGCCGGCAGTGCCTCCGCACAATCATCTCTATCGCAACAACGGCAACGGCACCTTTACCGACGTGACGGACAAGGCAGGGCTCAATCCGGATATGTATTCGATGGCGGTGACCGCGGCCGATTACGACAATGACGGCAACGAAGACCTGCTGGTTACCGGGTACGGCAAGGTGATTCTCTACCACAACGACGGCAGCGGGCACTTCACCGACGTGACCGAGAAGGCCGGCATCAAGGTGGATGGATGGGCGATCAGCTCGACGTGGCTCGATTACGACAAGGACGGCTGCGTGGATCTTTTTGTTGGCCGTTACGTGAAGTTCGATCCCAAGTATCGCGCCTTCTATGCGCCAACCAATTATCCAGGGCCGCTCGATTACGAGGGCGAGACCAATCAGCTCTTTCATAACAACTGCGACGGCACGTTTACCGATGTGACGGAAAAATCGGGCATTGGCGCATACGTGGGCCGCACCATGGGCGTGACGGCAGCGGACTTCGACAACGACGGCTGGGACGACATCTACGTTGCCAACGACCGCACCGAGAATTTTCTGTTTCACAACAAGCACGATGGAACCTTTGAAGAGATCGGCAACGACACGGGCACGGCATTTGGGCAGAACGGCGAATCGACTTCGTCGATGGGGCCGGTGTTTGCCGATTTCGAGGGCAGGGGCGTGCTCGATCTGTGGGTCACCGATGGGCATTACAACCGGTTCCTGCGTAACACCGGGAAGCTGAGTTTTGAAGACATTGGCGCGTCCAATGGCGTCTCGCAGGCGAACGCGCAATACGTAAGTTGGGGCACAGGTGTCTACGACTTCGACAACGACGGGCTGCTCGACATTCTCATCTTCCACGGCGGATTGATTCATCTGATTCCGCAGGAGCACACGCTGTTTCGCGGACTCGGGAACGACAAATTCGCTGACGTTTCGCGCGATGCCGGGCCGGTGTTGAGCGAGCGCACCACGGCGCGCGGCGCGTGTTTTGCGGACTACGAAAACAACGGCAAGGTAGATGCGTTCGTCGTGAATCTGGGCGCGAAGGGGACGCTGCTGCGTAATGTCTCAACCAATACAGGCCACTGGATCGAGATCAAGCTGGTTGGGGCCAGGACAGGGAAAACCGGAACGGGAAGCAATCG
>CAZSVJ010000137.1:0-9430 GCA_964610185.1 uncultured Occallatibacter sp.
AGCTGGGGCGTCACTTGCAGCGAGGGCGCTTCTTCAATCAACTTTTGATGCCGCCGCTGAATGGAGCACTCGCGTTCAAACAGCGACACCACATTGCCGTGCTCATCGGCCAGCACCTGAAACTCAATGTGCCGCGGCTGCTCGATGAACTTCTCCATGTACAGCTCGCCATTGCCAAACGCATTTGCAGCCTCGGCGCTGGCCGCATGAAAGAAATTGGGCAACTCCTCGGCGTTGCGCACGATTCTCATGCCTCGCCCGCCGCCGCCGGCCTTGGCCTTCAGGATGACCGGGTAGCCCACCTTCTTTGCCCAGTCCTGCCCCTCCTCGATCGTTCCAATCACGCCATCGGAGCCGGGCAGAATCGGCACCTTGGCTTTCTTCATTGCCTGGCGCGCCTTTTCTTTTTCACCCATCAGCCTGGTAACTTCAGGCGGCGGGCCTATAAATTTTATATTTGAAGCACGGCAGACTTCCGCGAAGTTTGCGTTTTCGCTCAGCAGGCCGTAGCCGGGGTGAATCGCATCCACATCCGCTATCTCCGCCGCTGAAATTACCGCCGGCACATTCAAATAGCTATCCGCCAGGCGCGGCGGCCCGATGCAGATGGCTTCGTCGGCAAATCGAACATGCAGCGAGTTGCGGTCGGCTTCGCTGTAGATCGCGACCGTGCGGATGCCGAGTTCCCGGCAGGCATTCAGTATCCGCAGCGCAATCTCGCCACGATTTGCAACCAGTACTTTACGAAACATGCAGGACCCTTAAGTAAGCGGAGTTAGCGGCGTTAGCGTGGCTAGCGGTGTTCGCGGAGTTAACCCGAGCAATCGCTGGTTTCGGAGTTCAGCGAGCCGGAAGAAAAGCACTCCTAGCTCCGCTAACGCCGCCAACTCCGCTTGTCCGGTTATGCCAGCCGGACAGAAAACAGTGGCTGCCCAAACTCGATGGGCTGGCCGTTGGCGCAGAAGCATTTCACGATCTCGCCTTCAGCGTCCGATTCGATCTCGTTCATCAGCTTCATGGCTTCGACAATGCAGACCACTTGTCCTTTGTCCACGTGCTCGCCGGGGGAGACGAATGGCGGAGCGCCCGGTGAAGGAGAACCGTAATAAGTCCCGACAATCGGCGACTTCACCAGGTGCAGCCCTTCATCAGGCTCCGCCGCAGCCGCTGCAGTAGCGGCCGCCTTCACTGTCACCGCTTGAGTTGAAGCTGCCCCCGCGCTCGCCAGCAGGTTGGTAAGATCCGATATCCCTGCCGTACCATGAGGCTGGTCAAACCTGAGCTTGACTCGTAAATCGCCCCGGTCCAACTCGAACTCGGCGACTTGGTTTTCCTTCAGGAATTCGATGAGTTGTTTCAGATCCTGGATATCTTCTGGATTCAGTGGATTCATTCGTTCCTTAACTCTCCCAATCGTAGATGGGACGAGCGGTTTCAAAGTTCGATCAGCGCCTTGGGAGCGGGAGTCAGCACTTGCCCTCCGGTCCTGGTTACAGCCACCATATCCTCGATGCGAATTCCGTACTTCCCCGCCAAGTAGATTCCCGGCTCAATCGTTACAACCATGCCGTTCAGCAGTCGTGTCGTCTGTCCGGCGCCAATCCGTGGCGGCTCGTGTATCTCCAGCCCAACGCCATGGCCGGTCGAGTGGCTGAAAGCCTCCGCCAAACCTGCCTTGCGCAACACGCTACGGGCGGCTTCATCGACTTCGCCGCAGCTCGCTCCAGGTTCCACTGCGGCTACTCCGGCCTCTTGCGCCTCAAGCACCGCTTCGTATGCATTCCGCTCGTCGGCCTTTGGCTTTCCCAGATAGACGGTGCGGGTCATATCCGAGCAGTAACCTCTGAGAATAACACCGAAGTCCAGGGTAAGGAATCCCCGCCGGGGCAGAGGCGCGCTGGTCGCTCGTCCATGAGGGAGCGCCGACCGAACGCCCGAGGCCACGATTGTGTCAAACGACATTCCCTCCGCGCCCAGCAGCCGGGCCCGGTGCTCCAACTCCGCAGCCAATTCAATCTCCGCAATACCCGGCCGGATCAGCCCCAAGACATGCTCAAACAGCTTGCACCCCAGCAGCGCCGCTTCTTTCATCAGCGCCAGCTCGTCCTGGTCCTTCAATTGGCGAAGCTGCTCCACCAGCGGAGCCGCAAGCGCCGTCAAAAAGGACCGTCTCAGCTTGGAAGGCAGCGCCGCCCGCAAGCGAGTTAACTCAGCAATAGTCGTCCACGCCGGATCGAATCCCGCCGCATCCACCCCCGGCTGCGCCGCCAGCCACTCAACCGCTGCCACAGCCGGCGCGCCCGAGACGATCCTGACCTTTGCTGCTGAAACCTCTTCCGCAGCCTGCGCCGTATAGCGGCCGTCCGTAAACAGGCTGGCAGCCCGCCGGGTCACCGCCAGCGCGGCGCTCGACCCGGTAAATCCACAGAGATAGCGCAGATCGGGAAGGTGGGTGACCAGAAGTCCCGGCAACCCGGCACGAGTCAAGCGGCGGCGCAACAGCCCAATGCGGCGGAAATAGTCCACTGTTAAAGAATAAATCACGAGAGAGCAGCGTCAGAGATCAGATGCGGCGTGACCTCTCAATGGCTTTGCCGATGAGCAATGCAAGCGCGGCATTTCTTCCAAGGTTGTGACTCTCAATGGATGCTTTATACATCTCTTCGCGAGTAACGTGAATCCAATTGATTCGGTGCCCGGCTTCAGCGCCCAACCCCCGGATGAGTTCGCGTTGCGTGCGTCCGTTCCCTTCTCTGAAAGGATGGATCGAGTTCAATTCGCCGAGATAGTAGGCCGCGCGGTTGGCGAAACTAACGATATCCAGGCCTTGCAGATGCTTTTCCGAAGCGAGCTTCGCAAACGTTTCATCAAGGCTCTTTTCGAGGAACCGAACCACCGCAAAGGGATTGGACGCTGAGCGGTTCAAATTGACTTGACGGAACTGACCTGCCCACGGATAGATGGTCTGGAAAATGCGGCGATGAATCTCTTTGAGATGGGCGCTGTCGAAGTTGCCATTTGTGGGATCGGCCGTTAATCTGACGATCGCTTCGGCAGCCTCGGCAGCCTCGAATCTGTCTAATTTAGCTTGCGTTGCATAGCCGGGCACATTCGTCAGAATCCCATGTAGGTAATCGAAATGCGGGTCGATACCTGGAGAGCCGCTGGGCATTGGATTTCAGACGATCGCGGCGGTGTACTCGTGTATCAGGCGGCTCATCTCTTCAAGAGAGATCTCGCCCTGAGCGTATTGCGACAGGATTCTGCTGGGAATTGCGTCGAGCTCGATACTCTCGATTCGCAAGGTGCCGATTGCGTTTTCGACAGCCAGACGGCGATCAACCAGCTCTGCTGAATTCGGCGGAACGATGGGAGCGGTTGCAACAGCCATGTTGTCCCCTTCCTTCTCCATTTTATCAGGTTTGCGGTCGGAACCTTCGATGTTCTGTTTCCTGTTCCCTACTCGCTATTCCCTGCCCTTACACCGCCGGCCGCACCGGCTTCTTCTGCTGGGGATCGATCTCCGCTTCGGCGGCGTGACGATCGGACTGCCGATCCATCCACTCGTCCAGCCGCGACCGCTTGAAGCGCCAGCGATTGCCCAGCTTAAACGCGGGCACGAAGCCCTCTGAAGCATATTTGTAGAGTGTATCGGGCGAGACGCCCAGGTAGTCGGAGGCCTGGCGAATGTCCATCACCTCGCGCACCTCGGGGACCAGCAGATTGGAACGAGCCGCGGCATTGCGCATTATTGCCTCCTCTATCGTAATTTGTCCGTGATTTTTTTCACGCGACGTTCCGGCGAGCCTGCCGGTAATCTTGTATATAACGCGGTTTCACCCGCGATTTCAAGGGTTTTCAGGGAGTTGCAGGAAATTCATCGAGTTTCGCGTTCACGGACCGCAAGCCCACTCGCTGGTGTCTGGTCGTCAAACCCAGCCGGTTGCGTCCGCGCGAACTCCTGGCCCAATCTATTGGGCCATTGAGACGGATGGTGCGTTAAATTGAGGTCGCCCCGTCCTCCGGACAACGGGGCGCGGCCTACATCGCCTTCCGCCACCACTCTGTCTTTTCATAGCCCAAAAAAGTCGTCTTGGCGCCGCGTGACAGAAAAAAATCCAGCACATCGTTCTTTCGAAACACAGAGCACGCCGGCCAGGAATCGTCCTTGTCAAGATGGGTCGCGCTTTGATGCTGATCGGCCAGCGTGATGTCCTTGCTGGAACACTGCACCACCTGCTGAGCTTTGAGCGAGAACGCCGTACCCGAAGGCGGCTCCGGTGGAACCTGGTCCGCGATCTTGGTGAGCAGCTGCACGAGCAGAATCACGGCCGCAACGATGGCAATCTTCTTCATGATTGGAAAAGTATCCTGGGAGGAAAGCTCTCACGCACAAGGCCAAAACGCGGGCGAGTTTGATTCGCAAGCCCACGCTCCGTGGCGTTTCGGCTCTCCCCCGATCAACGTCGAGCGCAGCGCACCACAACGCAGGCCGGGTGAAGACCCATACCGAGACCTTGGAAACCTACTGGGAAGCCCTACAAGCTATCGCTAATTATTGTCTTCGCGCCGGTGCAAAGTGGGCGGGCCATCGTCGCTGGTGGTCGATGTGCCGGTACCATTGCCGCTACCGCCGGAACTTGCTGTGCTGTTCGGGTCGTTGGGATTCGTGCTCGCTCGCCTCAACGAAGGCTTCTGAGCGCCCTTCGTATCGGTCAGCCGGCGCTTGTTCTCGATCCGCGCCAGTCGCGCCTTGATGTCGTCGAACTCCGAGGTGGTGACGGTGTACTCGTCCCTGGCGGGCAGAATGCGCGCAATCTCTTCCTGCGAATGCAGGATGCGATCCGGGGTTTGCGGATGGTCTGAAAATGCCTTTTCCACCATGCCCGGCTTCCGCTTCTCGAGAGCCTGAACCTTCTCAAAGAAGCTGATAAACGCCTGCGGATCGTAGCCCGCGCGGTACATGTACTGCACGCCAAGGTAGTCGGCCTGCGCCTCGAAATCGCGCGAGAAATGCAGGAAGGTAATGGGCACCGCCAGCGAAGCCGCCTCGTAAATCCCATAGCCGGTCCAGCCGCCGATGAAGATCAGCGGAATGGTGCCCAACTGGGCATAGTTCATACGTGTCTGTTCGCGGACCGCATGGTGCGCGCACACATGCGCAGTCTCATGCGCCATTACGCCGGCCAGCTCCGCCTCTTCGTCCGCGTTCAAAATCAATCCGGAGTTGACATAGAAGAATCCGCCCGGCAGCGCCATGGCGTTGATCACGTCCGAATCGATGATCTTGATCGTGAACGGAACCTTGCAATCGGAGTTCTTCACGATGTTCTGGCCCACGCGATTCACGTACTCTACGATCACCGGATCGGTAATAAACTTGGTGCTCTTCTCGATCTCGGAGGCGTACATCTTGCCCATCTTTATTTCTGTGTCTACCGAGTACCAGTTCCCCAGGCCCCGGGCGCCAATATCGCGATTTCCCACCGCGCTCACATCGTCGATGCTGCCCGGCTTCACCTTGACCGCCTGGCTGCCCGGCTCGACCACCTTATCCGGGTTTACCGCGGCGGCCGGTGTATCGCCGCCGACCGGAGTCGTTCCCGGCGCCGGCTTTTCCGTCGGCGTTGCCGGAGTGTCGCCTCCCACCGGAGCCGTCCCCGGCGCCGGCTGCTGTGCGGAAGGCGCAGCCGCAGATGCAGGCCCTGAAGGCGCGGGAGCGTTCTTGCTGGTGGCCGGAGCGGCCGCGGCATCGCCCCCGACTGGGCTCGTTCCGGGAGCAGGCTGCGCAGCCGGCGTACTGGCTGGAGCCGTCGCGGATGGAGAAGATTGTGAACTGGATTGAGCCGCCAAGACGGTGGCCAATGTCAACGCCAATCCTGCCAGCGTCAATGCTCTCGAGCTCTTGAAACTTGCCCTCATGACCTAACCTCCAGCGTGAATCCAAAGACGCCCAAAATCCGGACGTGTCGATCCGGGCTCCGGTCGAGCCGCTTCGCTCGACTGTTTAGACGTTAGTATCCGCTTCTTTGACAGCAAAAGGGAAGAATAATTCCCTGCCCAACCCGATTCTCTTCCTAGGTGCCCGAATCGCAGTCAAATCGCAGCCCCGCGTCGATTCCGTCGTGTTCCGCTTGGAACCGGCATCCATCTGAATTAAAGTGGAATGCACGCGGAACTTGGGAGCCCTCTTGCATCGTACGATTCTTTCGCTGGCTTTGACGACCGTCTGTGCGGCGACGCAACTGATCGCCCAGCCTGCCCATCCGGGCCCGAATCCTGGGCTCGGAGACTTGTTGATCCCGCATCGCCACCCTCCGCCGGCTGCGCCCAACGCCCCGCACACACCCGAAGTCGTGTTTGACGCCAGCAATCTGGGCTCTCCTCTGCTTCTCGATCAGCGATGGCGGGTTGGCATCACCGCCGACCCATCGGTAGCAGCGCCCAACTTCGACGACTCCACCTGGGCTATCCGCGACGCCCAGGATTTCTTCGCCGACGTTCCCGACGAAGACCATCGCCAAGAACCTTTTCGGAGCGCCGATTCCGGTCCAAACGGCAACCCCGGCCCCCCACCTGGACACCATCGCCCCTTCGTCTGGTTTCGCCTCCATCTCAAGCTCGCTCCCAATCACGGTCCAATTGCACTGCTCATCGAGTTGCCCGTCTCGCAAAACGCTCAAATGGGCGCGAGTTCGTTGGGGTTGGATGTCTTTTCCAACGGCAAACAGATCAAGCCCGAAGGCCCCCATCGTGAAACCCCGGAGCGGTTTCAGGCGATCTCGCGCCTTTATAGACTGGATGTCCCGCCTACTGAGACCTCGTTGACTCTGGTCGTGCGCCGAATCTACATACCATTCGGGTTCGGTTCCTACACCAGTTTCTTTTCCGATCACAAATTGCGTCTCGGCAACCCCGACGACCTCGACCGCTCGCTTGAAATCTGGTCTGTTCACGGCCTCTTCGAGCGCCTGCCGCGGCTGATCAACAATATCCTGCTAACGGTGCTCTCTCTGTTTCTGCTGGCCCTGTTTTTCACGCAGAAGGGCCACGTCGAATATCTGTGGTTGGCGCTGTACGAACTGCTCCAGGCGCCTATCGCCTTTGTTGAGCTGGCTGAAAGCTCGGCTCTTCTTGACAACCTGGTCTACATCGCCATCTTCGCTCAGTTGCTGGCGATCTCGGCATACCTCTACTTCGAGTTCCTCGTGGCTTTCCTCGCACTGCGCAAGCGCTGGTACATCCATCTGCTGCGCTTCACCGCTCCCATCCTTGCCCTCCTGGGCCCCTCCGTCCTGCTCGTCGGCCATAGCTCCGCGGCTCCAATTGTGCTGATCTTGGTCTTTGGGATCGGCATTCTATGGATGATTGGCTGGATCATCTTTATCTTCCTTACCCTCATCGCGGCCACCATCCGCCGCAACTTTGAGGCTGGCTTGCTCCTGATTCCTTTGCTGCTAACATTGGTCGGCATCATCGAGCCCATCCTCACCACCGGCTTCGGCAATTTGGGAGGCCGTCCGTTCCACTCGCTGCTCACCTTCCACGCCGGGCCCATCCCCATTCACTTTGCTTCTATCGCCGACCTCACCGGCATTCTCGCAATTGTCACCATCATCTTTGGCCGCTTCCTGCGCATTCAGCGCGACCAGGAGCGCGCCTCCAGCGAGTTGGCCGCGGCGCGCAGCGTTCAGGAATTGATGATTCCTCAGCAAAAGATCAAGACCCCCGGCTTTGAAGTCGATTCGATCTACGATCCTGCCAATGAGGTTGGCGGCGACTTCTTCCATGTCCAGCCGCTGCCCAACGGAGGCCTCCTCGTGGTCGTCGGCGACGTCGCAGGCAAAGGGCTTCAAGCCGCAATGAACGTCTCCATGATCATGGGAGCCCTGCGCAGCGTCTCCAACCTGGCTCCGGCAGAGATTCTCGCATCGCTCAATCGTGTACTGGCCGGCAGCGAGAGCTTTACCACCTGCCAAGCCGCCTTGTTCAAAGCCGATGGAGAGCTGGTGCTGGCCAACGCCGGCCACCTGCCGCCCTATCTGAACAGCCAGGAGGTTGCCCTCCCCGGCGATTTGCCGCTCGGGGTGCTCCCGGAAGTGAGCTATGAAGAGGTCCGCCTCTACCTGCACCCCGGCGACCGCATCCTGCTGCTCTCCGACGGCGTCGTCGAGGCCCGCAACCCCTCCCACGAGCTCTTCGGCTTCGACCGCGTCCACAACCTGAGCAATCAATCCGCTACCTACATCGCCGACGCCGCCAAAGCCTTCGGACAGGACGACGACATCACCGTACTGACCGTCAAGCGGCTTGCAGAGGCGATGGCCGCGTAGTTGACCCTGCGGGATCCACGGCGAACCGCAGCCAAAAGCAAAGGGATGGGGAACATGATAGTCTAGCTTAAGCCAGCTTACATGGAGGGATAATGCACCAGTTTGGAGCCTTTGAAGGGAAGAACAACTTCGGAAAGTTATTGGACCTGGCTGAGGCCGGCGAGGAAGTCATCATCACGCGCCATGGCAGGCCTGTGGCCACAATCTCGGGCACGACTCAAAGAACACCCGAGCAAGTCGCGCTGGCCCGCGCCGCGGCGGAGCGGATAAGGAAGCGCGCTTCCGAGGCCAAGCGCGGCCCATTCATCTGGGAGGAGTGGAAGGCCTATCGTGACGAGGGACGCAGGTGAGCCTGGTCCTGGATGGCTCGGCCACATTGGGCTGGTTCTATCCCGACGAGACGACCGTCGCGCTCTCTGAACTTTTTGACCGCGTTGCGGCTCGTGGCGCATTCGTCCCCGAGCTTTGGAAGATCGAAGTTGCAAGCAGCCTTACCGTGGGGATTCGACGACGAAGGATTACGGAGGAGGACCGAGGAGAAGCGCTCGCCGACCTGGATTCGCTCTTCATTACCGTTGACCGACATACCGGCAACCATGTTTGGCGTGAGACCCTGGCCCTCGCGGACAAGCATCGCCTCACCGTCTACGACGCCACCTATCTGGAGCTTGCACTTCGCCTTTCGCTCCCGCTGGCCACTCTCGACGATGACCTCCGCAACGCCGCACTGCGCGAAGGTGTAACTTTGTTGGGAAAGTAGCTTGGCGTATTGTTCGCGAGGTGACGATTTTCTACAAATCGCAGGGAAGACGGTGACTATCCAGCCGAAGCGCGTCTGGCGTGAAGTTGCATGTGCGACACAGATAGGCCAATTTCGTTGAAAGGAGCCTAAATTGAATACAAGTGCGCGACAAGGGACTCGACCGGCCGTAGCGGTCTTTGGAGCTGGCGGCCACACCGGCCGTTTCGTGGTTGCAGAGCTATTGCGCCGCGCAATCGCGCCGATTGCCATTGCCCGTGACCCCGCTTCCCTCGCGGCGGCGAACTTCCCGAAGGACAAAGTGCCGCACCGTCTGGCGTCCATCGAACACATCCAT
>CAZSVJ010000138.1:0-9300 GCA_964610185.1 uncultured Occallatibacter sp.
GCCAGCTTGTGACGGGACTTACACCCGTAAGAGTGCGCCCATGCTGGGCGCACAAAGCAAAGGCGCCTCCCATTCAATGGGAGGCGCCTCAGCAACAAAAAACTCGCTTATTTGCCGGAAGAAGCAATCGCATTTGTATCAAGCGATGCAATCTGCTCAAAGGTGCTGCGCAGATATTTGTGCGGGTTCACCGGAACATTGTTGATGCGCACTTCGTAGTGAAGGTGCGGACCGGTAGCGCGGCCCGACTGGCCCACGTAACCGATCACTTGTCCGCGAGACACATGCTGCCCGGGCAGCACTGCAATCGCCGAGAGATGTCCGTAGACGGTGAGAAAATTGTGGCCATGATCCAGCACGATTTCGCGGCCATACCCCGCGCCCATCGAGGCCCCGCTCACATCTCCGTCAGCGGTCGCGCGTACCGGCGTTCCGTAGGGCGCTTCGATGTCAACACCTGTGTGGAATTTACCTTCGCCGTTGAATGGATCTTCGCGTTCGCCAAAGCTTGAACCCACGCGGCCCTCGACCGGCCAGATCGATGGCGCATCCGCAAACTCGGTCCAGTCGCCGCCAAAGCCGGGCGTCAACCCGCCCTCCAGCGCGCGAGAAACCTGGCCGGACATGGCCTCGGTCCGCAGCGCATAAAACTGATCGATTGAGATTTTGACCTGCTGCTGATTCACGTCGTCGGAAAGTGAAAGCGTTGCCGGGGTGGGCGCCGAGGCGGCGCTTGATGCAGCCGTCGGCTTGGGCTGGCCCAGCTTGTTTTGCTTGAGCCCGTAGAGCGCGCTCACCTCGCTCGCCAGAGCCCCGAGAGACGCTACCTGCACATTGCGATCGTGCGCAATCTGCGCCATCTGCTTATAGCTCTTGCGCAGATTTTCATCGTTTTGCCGCAGTTGATTGAAACTCTCGGTCTTCAGCAGCATCCTGGTATACGAGCCAGCAAGCCCCACGATGGTGAAGGCGCCGATCAGAGCCGCGGCAACAAATCCATATGCATACTGGAGGGGAATCGGAATCTTACGAACTCGTCCGTCCTCATCCCTGGAGACAAAAAGAATGTAATAGCGTTTGCGTAGCATTTTCGCCTTTCATACCTGCAAACCGCAG
The DNA here is from genome assembly GCA_964610185.1 of uncultured Occallatibacter sp. Lineage (GTDB taxonomy): Bacteria > Acidobacteriota > Terriglobia > Terriglobales > Acidobacteriaceae > Telmatobacter. The sequence goes on from CAZSVJ010000138.1 coordinate 1,117, forward strand.
GACCGCAATTCGCCCTGGACCGATAAAAGCGCACGGCAAGGAGCTTTTTAGCTCGTGAAAAAACTTGACTACCCTAGCGGGCGTGTCCAATTAACGTTCGTCAAGGCTAACAAACAGCCCCTTTACGGGTCAATGAAATCCCAACGTAATCCGCGCGGAAAATCATTTGCGCCGCCCAGTTGCCTTACATACACTTTATCGGCCACAACGCTCAAAACCTGATTAGAATGGGTACAATCGCCAGGAATCCTATGCAGAATCAATCAATTAACCGCACCGCCTCTTCCGGCCTTAGAGAGGACTGAAAATCTGAATGCACCACTTCTGGTTCATTCATCGCAACCTCTGGCGGGGTCATTTCAGCTACGATACAGTCAACGGACGGCCTTCCCTTGCCGCGCCGACGAAGAGGCCAGGAGGATCGATGCGAATTGTTACTTTAGCAGCCGGCATCCTTTGCCTGTTTGTCGTGCTGTTCGATGCCTTCCAGACCATCATTCTGCCGCGCCGCGCCAGTGGCCGCTTTCGGCTTACGCGCCTCTTCTTCATCGTTACCTGGAAACCCTGGGTCTTCTTCGCCAAGCGGCTTCACCATCCGCGCAGACGAGAGACGGCCTTCAGCTTCTACGGCCCCATGTCGCTCATTTTTTTGCTGGCAATGTGGGCGGGTGGAATCTTGGCGGGCTTTGCGCTCATCTACTTTGCGTTGGGAAGCCCCTTCATTGACAGCTCTCAACGCGCCGGAATTTGGACCGACCTGTATGTGAGCGGAACTACCGTCTTCACGCTGGGGCTGGGGGACGTGACGCCCCACAGCGGCTTGGCGCGTGTGATCGTCATTCTGGAATCGGGTACCGGCCTGGGCCTGCTCGCGGTTGTGATGGGATATTTTCCCGTTCTCTACAGCGCGTTTTCACGCCGCGAAGTTAGCATCTCGTTGCTTGACGCGCGCGCCGGCTCGCCACCGACCGCCGCCGAACTCCTGCGCCGCCATTCCTATCAGGGCGGAGATAACGCCCTCTCATTGTTGCTGCTCGAATGGGAGCGCTGGTCGGCGGAGCTGCTCGAAAGCCATATCTCTTATCCGCTGCTCTGTTACTTCCGCTCACAGCACAACAACCAAAGCTGGATCAGCGCATTGACCGCCGTGCTTGACACCTCGGCGCTGCTGATTGCCGGCGTGAGGGGTCACGAAGCACGGCAGGCGCAGCTAACCTTCGCAATGGCGCGCCACGCGCTGGTTGATTTGTCGCAGATTTTTTCGCTTGCTCCAGTCACCAATGCTCCTGACCGGCTCCCGATTGCGCGATACGAAAAACTCTACGATCTTCTCTGCCAGAGCGGCGTAAGCGTCTGCCGCGACGGTCACTCCGCGGAGAGACTTCGCGACATGCGAGTCCTTTACGAGGGCTATGCCGAGGCTCTCAGCGACTACCTCTGCATGCCGCTACCCCCGTGGATCGCCGACCAGCCGCACAAGGATAACTGGCTCGCAGTAGCCAAGCTGCGCGCCCAAACCGAAGCAGCCAATGCCCCTGCGAACAGCGCGGCGCCAGCCGAGCGAGCGGCGGAGACCATAGCCCACCTCGTGGACGACCATCACGACTTCTAAGCAAACTACGCTCTATAAGAACTTCTAATTGCCAGGAATAAGGCGCTTCACTACGTGCCCTTCAGCGTCAAGGAAATCCAGGCTGGCCGTCCCATCGCCCGCAACCTGTATCACAATCCGTTTTTTGCCCTTGGCATCCATCAGCGCAACAACCGATGCATTATCATCCTTGCGCCCTATCCAGATGCGGTGAGTCGGATCGTTCACAGCGAGCCCCGCAAATTTGTTATCTTTATCGTCTACACCCGCAAGCTGAACGATCTGGCTGGCACCATATTTGTCGAACGAGAGGCTTCCGCCTGAATCAACAACTTCGCCTTTCTCGTTCTTATGGCCTCCGAAAATCAACCCTCCGTTCTCAGTACCTTCATCGTTATAAAAGATCATTCCCGCCTGTGGACGTGGCTCGCCAAACTCCGGATGCTCTACACCCTTAACAATCACTGGAGGTAATCGGTCTTTGTTTGAGATGACCATCCGGAGAGTGCCGTCCGGCTCCACAACATTAATCCGGTGGACTCGAATCTCATCGAAGGACTCGTTCCGGGTCGACTTTGCGCCTGACAACAGCACAATTGCGAATGTGGTGCTTAGAACAGCAGAGTAGGCGATTAGAGCCTTTTGAACGGATACTTTCATGGGTTGACCCCCGATGTTGAAATGTACTTGCGCCAAATCAGTACGGGACTACGAGCACCAACCCACGAAAGTTCCTTACTTCGCCCTAATTCCCGCAATTTCAAACTGACCGCTGGCTGAGGACAACTGCTGCTCCAAACGCTAGGATTCTTGGGGGAATCGAGGCCTGGAGCGCAGTTCGACCCGCGTGCCCTATCCTCACTACATGCAATCGAAGCGGAAAGAATCGTTTGTGAGCGTCGCCAAATCCAGCGAACTGGACCTGCTCCGCCAAATTCGCGCGCGTGCCGGCCGGCCTTCGGGCGCAGCGCTTCGGCTCGGCATCGGCGACGACTGCGCCTTGCTCCGTCCCCGGCGCGGAGAAGAACTCGCTGTCACCACCGACCTCTCAATCGCCGGTCGCCATTTTCGCCTGGACTGGCACCCTCCCCAATCCATCGGCCATCGGGCTCTCGCCAGGGGATTGAGCGACCTGGCGGCTATGGGCGCGCGTCCCATCGCCGCATTTCTATCGCTAGGCTTACCTCGTGAACTCACCATCCCACGGAGCCGCCGTCCCGCATGGGTCGATTCTTTCCTTGATGGCTTGCTCCAGCTAGCCGCGGTCGACAAAACCCCGCTCGCCGGCGGCGACCTCTCCGAGTCGCCCATCCCCATCGCCGATATTGTGCTCATCGGCGCAGTTCCAAGTGGGAAAGCTCTGCTCCGCTCCACTGCCCGGCCTGGCCATTTTCTTTATGTGACCGGAACCCTCGGCGGAGCCGCCGCCGCCCTCGCCAAACTCGCCGAGCTTCAGCCCCGTAGAATCCCCAAAAAACTCGAAGCCGGGCTAGCTCCCCACCTTTACCCACAGCCCCGAATCGCGCAGGGCCTTTGGCTCGTCCGTCACGGCGCAGCCTCCGCCGCCATCGACATCAGCGACGGCCTTTCCACCGACCTCGCCCACATTTGCGAGGAGTCGCACGTTGCCGCCGAAGTCGACGCCGCCTTGCTTCCCATCCACCCCGCTGCAACCCTCGCTCAAGCCCTCAACGGCGGAGAGGACTACGAGCTCCTCTTCATTGCCCCCGCCAATACCCGCATTCCCAGAAAGATCGGCGGCGTCCCCATCACCAGAATCGGCCGTATTGTCCCGCTCCGCCGCAATCGCCCAGCCGTTACGCTGCTCACCGCGCAAGGCCCCAAACCACTCGTTCCCAAAGGCTGGCAGCATTTCGCGTAGAAATCAGCTTCAAAATCCTGTCGGCGCCTTCACCGGTGGCCCCGAGTAGTGAACATGCACCAGCCGCCAGCCCTGGCCCGGCAAGTTCACATAGACCTGGCTCTCCCGCCCGGTTGTGTGAACCTCGGTCTTGCCGTCACTGCGCAGAATCGCCACGAAATCCCAATCGAATTCCACGACCGCCGCATTGCCATACAAATGAACAGCGACAGCGCCGACATTCTTCAGCGAGCGCTTCTCAAACGTCTGGCCCATTAGCTTGCCGTAGATCACGTCGGCAATCTGGTCCCAGCCCCGTTCGTGTCCTAACGGATCAATAAATGAAGCGTCCGGCGTAGTCAGCCAAACCGTGGCTCCCAGCTTCGGGTCCGCATCGTCAATCGACTGCATATAGGTGTCGACCATGCTTCGAATCTTTGCCTGCGCGTTGGACTGAGCCGTCAACCCCGCGTCCTGCGCACCCATCGCGCGCGCAACAGTCGCCAGACTCAAACTGACCATCAATACTGCGTAGATCGACCTCCGATTCATTTCGCGCTCCTTGCATCCTTATCCCGCACCATTCACAACAGCCGCAATTCAGGAAAATCCTGCCGGTAGACTTTCGGATCGAGCGTCAGCAGGCGCTCAGCTTGCACCAGTGCGTGCGCGCCAATCAAGAAATCGGCCAGCAGTCGCCGAGGGTCAGTTCCGAAAGAATGTCTGCGTCGGGCTGCGTAACGCGCAAAGCGTGCACCTGTCTCGGTCCAGACTCTCTCTTCTAGGCGGAAGTCAACTACTACTCCCGTATTCTCAAGAAAGCCTCGAACATACGCCACAGTGGCGCCTGGGTAGGCTTGCAACTCGGCAAAAACAAACGGCGAGATGAGCAGCGCTCCCTCCGTTCTTGCCTCCCCCAACTGTTCAGCAGCTTTCCTCGCGCGCGGCTCATTCGACCAAATCGCCGAGAACACATTGGAATCGATGGCCGTTCTCACCCTTCAGCCTCTTTGCTAGGTTCCGGCGGATCGTCATCGCGAAGATCGCGAATCCATGCATTGATCTCCTCCAGCGAAGAAAATGCTGGAAGCGCCCCAAGATATGCCGTAAAAGGGTTCCCTTCGATATGGGCAGGTCGCAGAACAGTGCGGCCGTCCTCGAAGACAAACTCGACGCGATCACCTGGTTTGAGACCCAGGCGGTGCCTGACCTCGATTGGAACGGTGACTTGTCCTTTGCTGCTGATTGTGCTGGATGGCGGCATCTTTACTCCTTACTCAAGAAGTAAAGATAACATTCTTTACTTTCTTTGGCAACTGATCTTGTTCGAGTTCCCCCACACTGCGGTCTATCATCAGTAACTGTCATGACCACTAAGATTCCCCGCGTCCGTTTTGCCCCTTCCCCCACTGGGCTGCTCCACGTTGGCAATGCCCGTACCGCGCTCTACAACTGGCTCTTTGCCCGCCGGTCCGGCGGAAAGTTCATCCTGCGCATTGAAGACACCGACCTTGAGCGCTCCGAAGCCCAACACGAAACCCAGCTGATGGAGGACCTGCACTGGCTCGGCATCGACTGGGACGAAGGCCCCGGCACAATCCTCGAACCCGACCAGGGCGAGTTCGGCCCCTATCGTCAATCCGAGCGGCTGGAGATCTACGCCGAGCACACCGAGCGCCTGCTTGCCGAGGGCAAAGCCTACCGCTGCTTCTGCACTCCTGAGGAACTCGAAGCCGAGCGTGCCCAGGCCGCAGCTGCGCATGGCGCTCAAATCTACTCCGGCCGTTGCCGCTCGCTCGACCAGGAGACCATCGCCAAAAACATTGCGGAGGGCAAACCATTCGCCGTCCGACTCAAGATTCAGGACCACTCCCTGCGCTTCCACGATCTGGTCCGCGGCCTAGTCGAATTTGCCGCTGAAACCGTCAGCGATCCCGTCCTTGTGCGTTCAGCTTCAGGTGTGTCGGCGGGCATCCCGGTCTACAACTACGCCGTAACTATCGACGACGCGCTGATGCAGATCACACACGTCATTCGCGGCGACGACCACATATCGAACACGCCCAAGCAGGTGGCCATCTATCAGGCTTTCGGCTGGCCCGTCCCCGAATTCGCCCACCTCTCCACCATTCTCGGCGCGGATCGCGAGCGGCTTTCCAAGCGCCACGGCGCAACGTCCATCAACACCTTTCGCCAGATGGGCTATTTGCCCGAAGCCATGTTCAACTATCTTGCGCTGCTCGGCTGGGGGGCTGAAGACGGCAAGACCGAGACCTTTACCAAGGATGAATTGATCCGCGCCTTCTCGCTAGAGCGCGTGACCCCTTCGCCGGCAATATTCGATTTCGACAAGCTCAACTGGCTTAACCGTCATTACCTCAAACAGGCCGACCCAGAGCGCGTTGCCAAGTTAGCCGAGCGCCAGTTCTGCCTGCACCGCCCGGATCTCTTCCCGCTCTGGACTTCTTCTGAAATTTACACCGCTGAGACCATCGCCTTTCTGGCCAGCCAGGATCCGCCCATTTATCTGAACACTCCTTCGATGGAGTTGATCGCGCTGAGAAAAGCCTGGTTCGCCAGTCTCCTCGACGTCTTTCTGCCCGCCGTCGATTACCTTGCCCAGCTCCCGGACAAGGCCGCATTCATCTTTGGCTTCGACCCGGCCGCGGCCCGCGCCAATGAAGAAAACGCCGCTGTTCTGGCAGTCGATTCTGCCCGCACCGTGCTCACTGAACTGGCCGGCCGCGTCCGCATGCACAGCGGCTATGTAACCGCGGAAGCCTTCAAAACATGGCTCAACGAAATCAAAGATGCCACCGGGATCAAGGGCAAGGAACTCTATCATCCGGTCCGCATCGCCATTACCGGCTTCCATTCCGGCCGCGAGTTTGAAAAAATCATCCCGCTCATTGAAGATGGCGCCGCTCTGGGCCTGGCCATCCCCAGCGTCCCGCAGCGGATCTTCCAATTTGTTGGAGTTTGACCGCCCGTGAACGACATTTTCTGGATCGAAGGCAACCCGCCTGCCTCGCTGGCAGTTGTGCTCAAGCCACGTGGCGGCGATTGGCTGGAAGACGATCTGCTCAGAATGAAGCGCGACGGCATCGAAACGCTAGTTTCGCTTTTGGAGAAAGATGAGGCCGATATGCTCGGCCTTGAAGATGAGGGCCTCATGGCGGGGAAGATAGGCTTGAGATTTCTCTCTCACCCCATTCCCGATGTGCACGTTCCGCCCCACACCGCCGACTTTCAGGCATTCGTCGCAGGCCTTGCCGATCGCCTCCGCGCTGGAGAGCATATCGGCGTTCACTGCCGGGGAAGCATTGGCCGAGCCACCGTGACCGCGGCCTGCACGCTGATTGAACTCGGTTGGACTGCGAAGGACGCTCTCGCGGCCATTGAGGCGGCCCGTGGTTGCGTCGTTCCCGACACGCAGGAGCAGGAGGACTGGATTCTCCGCTACAAGGCGAAGACATGACAGGGAAACTGCCCGCTCCAACATTCGACGGCAGCTTTGCCCACCACTGGCAGGCAGAGATACTCCCCGCGCGTCCACTTATTTTGCCTACGCGCCATTTCGTTTATCCCGCGCAAGCTGAAGAAGTGGAGCGCGGCGCGCTTGAAGTCCTCATCCGGCTCGTTCCGAATGAGCAAACTATGGAAGAGCGTACAGATTTGAAAGGGCACGGCTTTAGCCGTGCCGCTGAAGCGCCTGGCTTGGTGTCGGCTTTAGCCGCGGAGAGAATTCAGGGTGCAAATCGCACATTCCCTCAGGGGCTAAAGCCCAACACATCAGCAAGCTCGACCGATGGCACGGCTAAAGCCGTGCCCTTTCAAAACACTACAGGCGCGGGTGAGGAATCCAATGAAGAATCTCTGCCTGCCGCGCAGGAGTTTCTCGCCACATGCGCCCTCGGCTTCCGCGACCCGGCCGCTCCCACCGGTCTCTGGGCCAGTCCAAACCCAGACGAGATCTGCGCCGTGGCGGGAGGCTATGCCTACATCATCGACACCACCGCCCCCGAACATTTCACCATGATCGCTTTCCGGCCCGTCCTTGAAATCCGCCCAATTATGCGACTGAATTTGCTCCTCTTCGGAGGCCACCATTCCTTTCTCGCCTTTGGGCAGAATGGCCAAGCCTGGAAATCGGAGAAACTCTCCTCCGAGGGCCTGACCATCACCTCCATCGACGGCCATGTCCTCCACGGCCAAGGCTGGGATGTGATGACCGATAAGGAAATTCCCTTCGCCCTCGATCTGCGCACAGGGCTGCGCCTCGCATAAGCTCGACGGCGGGCCTCAGCGCCTACACGATAACCGCGTACACTGGTTTCGTATGAAGAACATCACTTTCAGCGCTGACGAGGATTTGATCGAACGAGCGCGCTCCATTGCCCGCGCGCAGCGCAGAACGTTGAACGAGGCCTTTCGGGAGTGGCTGGCGCAATTTGCTCAAAGCGGCGGAGAAGCCCAAGGCTTCGATGCCCTGATGCACCGCTTGCAACACGTCGATGCCGGCCGGCACTTCAGCAGGGACGAATTGAATGAGCGATAGATTCTTTCTGGACACAAATATCTTCGTCTCTTCGTTCGATCAAACCACCCCAGTGAAAGCCGAAAGGGCGATGCAACTGATTCGCAAGGCGCTGACGACACAGAAGGGCGTCATCAGCTATCAAGTCGTGCAGGAATTCTTCAATGTGGCTCTGAGACGATTCTCTCAACCGAT
>CAZSVJ010000139.1:0-9152 GCA_964610185.1 uncultured Occallatibacter sp.
TGGTCTTCTCCGCCGGGTTGCGTTGGGAGCGGGAGCAGTTACCGCCGCCGATTGCGACGCTGGCCAATTCGGAGCTTCCACTTACACAGAAGCTGCCCAGTTTGGGCAATAGCTGGGGTCCGCGAGCTAGCCTTGCACTTGGAAGCCAGGAAAGTCACTGGCCGGTACTGCGGGTGGGTTACGGAATGTACTTTGGGCGGACGGAAAATGCGACCGTGGAGACAGCGCTGACCCAGACAGGCAGCCCCAACGGCGACCAGAGTTTCTTCATGCGGCCGACGGACAATCTGAACGCTGGAGGCGCGCCGCCCTTTCCCTATGTGTTCAGCGGGCCGCCCGGCACTTTGGTCAAGCCGGGGGCGGTGGAGTTTGCGCCGGAGTTTCGCAATCCCGAGATCGACCAGGGCGTGGTTGCGCTGGAAGAAGAGTTGCCCGGCCATGTGCAGTTGACGGCAGGCGCATTGATAAGCCTGGGCCGCCGGTTGCCTATCTCAATCGACACTAACTTCGATTCTGCCGTGAATCCGGGGACCATTACTTACGCAGTCGTAGACGGTACAGGAGCGGGCCCAATCAAGAGTGCTGAAATCACTGTTCCGTTCTACGCTTCATGGCCGTCGAGTAACTCGCCGACTGAACTTAGAGGGAGGTTGAATCCAGGCTACCAACAGATAACTCAGATTATGAGCAAAGCTAACTCGACTTATGAGGCCGCGATCATCAAGATAACTCGTTATGGCAGGCGTGGACTGAGTCTGCACGCCCACTATACCTATTCTCACGCTATGGACTGGAATCCGAACGAGAGCACCACGGTTGCCGGAAGCGACGTGCTGGACCCCGCCAACTTTAGCCAGGAATACGGGACCAGCAATCTAGATGTGCGTCACTCGGCGGCGTCAATGCTGATCTATGAGGCGCCGTGGAAGCAGCACGGGCTTGCCGGGTGGTTGGCGAATGGCTGGGTTCTATCGGGGACTGGGCAGTTTCGCAGCGGAATGCCTTATACGATGCGCACAGGCGGCTCGCTGGCCGAAGAGTTCACGGACACCGGCACAGCCATTGTGGGCCTGGGTCCGGGCATGAACGGTTCCGGCGGAGACAACCGGGTCTATGGCGTGGGGCGCAACACCTACCGCTATCCGGCTACCTGGAAGGCCGATATGCGGTTAGGGAAGAGCTTCGACTTTGGACATATGCGCCAGTTGGAACTGTTGGCGGAAAGCTTCAATCTTTTCAACCATCAGAATGTGACTGAGCTTGAAACGACCGGCTATACCATCGAATCCGGCTCACCGGGCTCGCTTCCGACGCTGAACTTTCTAACCGGCCCAGTCGTGCGGACAAACGGAACGATCGCCAAACCCAACACCACAGAATTCGGCCAGCCGCTAAACATCAATGCAAATAACTTTTACCGGGAAAGGCAGATTCAGGTGGGGTTGAGAATAAGGTTTTGAAATGCCCATCCGATGATCCCATCAAAATGGAGCGATACATAGATGCAAGGGGGTTGCTATGAGGGCGACTGCTGTGCTCGGTGACGATCTGCTGCGGATTGCTCAGGAGTATACGGAAATCGCAGGCAAAACTGTACTGGTGCGGGAGGCACTTGAAGCCTGATCGAGCTGAATAGTTCTTGAAGATTGGCGTTGCTGAGAGGCTCGATGCCGGAGTTGGAGGATATTCCACGCGGGAGGGTATGGGGAGAATGACGTTGCCTAACGGCGAGGCCGCGATTGTCGAAATGGAGAAGATTCGAGATTATTGCCTCAGCCGGCGTCATATACGCGGACGGCATAAGGCGCGCGTGTTTTTCTCCGTGCTCGGAATGACCGCTGCCGATTCGGAGGAACTCCGCGGAGCGCTGATCTACGCGGCTCTGAAGGGAGAAGCCGGACTTGGAGCTTCCGATCAATACGGCATTCGGTACATAATAGACTTTGAGTTTAAGCGTGGCGAGCGGGCCGCGGAGATACGAAGTATCTGGATCGTTCGCAAAAACGAGAGTGCTCCGCGGTTCGTCACATGCTATGTGCTGTAGGAGGGAATATGTCGAATCTAGAGCTTCTTGCTGAAGTCGCCGTGCTTGAGGATATGCCCGAGCATGGCCTGGTGCGCGGCCAGGTTGGAACCGTGGTTGAGGTGCTCTCCCCTTCTGTGGCCGAGGTTGAGTTCTGCGACGATCAAGGGCATACATACGCCATGGCTGCTTTGCGATCTGAGGAGTTGATTCGCCTGCATCATCGGCCAGTGGAACTCGTGGCGTAGGCTCGATGTAGGGTCGAAAACCGCGGGCTCGTGAGTCGAGGTTCGCGCCTTGGATATTGTCTGGATCACGGCATAACGCGGATGAGTACATCAGGAGCGGAAAGGCATGGACATATCCAGTGATGCTCCGACATGCTCAATTCCGGTTGGACAATGCTCAGTGAGAACGGTTCACGGTGTTTCTCGCCAATCGCAGTGGGGCTCTGGGGCGGCAATTTTGCCGTCGAGGAGGAAACACGTGGCGCCGTTGATATCGGTGCGAAGGGTGCGGACTTTGGCGGCTTGTAACTCGGCTAATACTTCCTCGCGCGGATGGCCGTAGCGGTTGCGCAGGCCGCAGGATATAACTGCCCATTGCGGAGACACGCGGGCGAGAAACTCGGGGCGCGTTGAGGTGATGCTGCCGTGATGGCCAACTTTGAGCAGAGTGCTTTGCAGGCCTGGCTCGGCCAGCATGGCATCCTCGATGGGAGCTTCGGCGTCGCCTTCTAACATCACCGAGGTTGCGCCATAGGCCATGTGCAAAACGAGTGAGTCGTTGTTGGTCGGTTCGGGGCCGGGCTGGTAGTTAGCGAAAGGTGCGAGAACGGCGATTTGGGTTGCGCCGAAGGCGAATGCGTCGCCGGCTCGGAAGGTGCGGACTCGGACGTGGAGATCGGCGGCTTCGTCGAGCAGGGCGTTGTAGGCTCCGAAGCGAGGGTTGTTGCCGACCCATAGCTCAGCCGGATGGAAGTTGCGCAGCACGGCGGGCAGGCCGCCCATGTGGTCGGAGTGAGCGTGGGTAAGGGCAACCGCATCGAGGCGGCGGATGCCGCGCGACCAGAGCGCCTCGGAGACAACTTCTTCGCCGATGTCGAAATCCTGGGGCGCTTGGTGCGGACCGCCCCCAAATCCGCCGCCATCGATCAGCAGAGTCTTTCCGTCTGGAGTAATCAACAGGAGCGAATCGCCCTGGCCGACGTCGATGGCCTCAAAGAGCAGAGCATTGCCGGGGTGGTCGATGGGTCTGGGAGCCACGGCTGCAACTGCGGCGAGGAACAGGGCAGCCCATGCAAAGCGGCGCGGCCAGTTTATTCCAGAAGAAACCGACAAGAAGGCCAGGGCAATAGAAGCCGCCAGCAGCGCGCAGAATGCGATCGATTGCCAAAGAAGCGGCGCGGGGATGCGAACGTCTCCGAAAGCCAGTGAGCCGAAGAGATGCACCAGGCCGACGCCCAGATGGAGTACCAGCGCAACGATCATGGCTGGAACGACGGCGGCTGCCGGCCACACGGCGAGCGCAATCAAGGTGAGCAGGGCGGCAGGCATGAGCACGGCAAGCAGCGGCAGGATTAATACATTGACGGGCAGTGCAAAAATGGTGATGCGATGAAAGTAAATGGCCATGGGAAGAGTCATGGCTAGCTCGACTACGCAGGAGACTACAAACAGTTCGCCAAGACGGAGGACGAATCGGACTGCCCAAGGAAAAAAGCGCCATGCGACCCGGCCCGCAAATCGCCCCTGAACGGCTGCTTGCAAAGCTGAGCCAATCATCCGCAACATCACGCGGAACTGCGCGAGCCGTGGCGGCAGCTTGTTGTCGATGACCGCAAGTTGAAGGTCGCGCGTGGCTTTCAGGTAAGGGTGGATGGTGCCCCGGAGCAGCGGAGCAGCAACGCCGGCGATGGAGACAACGGCGAGCAGCGTCATTTGCAGGCTGGCGTCGAACAGGCTGCGAGGACTGACGGCCAGCAGGCAGAGCGATGCAAAGCCAATGGTATTGAGCGGGCTGCGGTCGCGGTAGAGCAGGCGGCCGATGAGATAAAGGGTGACCATCCAGAGGGAGCGCTGCACCGGCGTTGCGAATCCTGTGAATAGCGCGTAGGCAAAGGACACGAAGATGGTCAGGAGCGTGGCCGGAACGCGCGGTAAATGCAGGCGGCGGGCAATCCAAAAAAGAAATGCGGCGACGATGGCCAGGTGAAAGCCGGAGACCACCAGCATGTGAAAAGAGCCGGTGCGCTCAAATCCCACGCGGAGGGAATGAGTGAGGTAGGTGCGATCACCTGTGACCATGGCGGCAAGCATGATGGCATCGTCCGAAGTAAGGCGCAAGGGCTTGGGTAGATTGCGCATTGCTGCGGGCAGTGCAAGGAGACGCGCGCTGGAAGCGTGCTGTAGGGCGCTGACGCGGCACGCCAGGAGGGTTCCGAAAGGCGGTTCGAGGCGATCCAGACGATCAATTCGGTCAATGGCCACGGCGGCAGTAGAGGTGATGCCCTGATTCACCAGAAAATCCTGGCGGCTCCATACGCCGGGATCGTGGTAGGTTTCGGGCTCAAGAAGGCGAACTACAGCTTGCAGGCGATCACCGCACTGAAAGGCTTGGGGCATTGGTGCTCCTGCGGGCCAGCGAACCGTCAGACGCACGCCGCCTGCGATTCGGGATTGGGCATCGCTCGCGTCGGTGACAACTTCGAGGCTGGAGACGCGAAGATCAATTCTTTGCGATGGCTGTTGGCCGGATTCGGCGGAAGCTGAATCGGAAGAATCGTTGTCGTTCAGATTCTGCTCCATCTCGCCGCGGACCGGGCCGGCATCGACGACGGTGCCTTCGACGGTGCGGAGCAGTCCGTCAGAGAGCGCGGCCAGAGCGGGCGCGGGAGCAGGGCGCGGCTCCATTTCCGCGCACCAAGCGCCGAGCAGCCACCACAGAATTGCCAACGGCACCCATGCAATGCGGAGCGCGCGTCCGGCGGCCGAGAGGCACTGTACTGCCACGAGGGCCAGTGCAACCAACACCAGACTGGGCCGAAGCCACAGCCAGTTTGTGGCGGCAATGCCAGCGGAAAAGAGAACCGCCGCATAGAAAAGCGGGACCGCGTTGAGGGTTGCAGCGACGGCGCCGCTCAGGCCTGTGGAGACAAGACTGTTGGACGTTAGCGCGGAGGTGGGAGAGTGGGCCGGCATCGCGCTTGAACCTGGAAAGGTCTATGGGGGACAAGATTATCAGGCTCGGCGCATTCGGACCACTGTTTCCAAATGGAAGGTCTGGGGAAACAGGTCGGCTAGAGCGATGGATTGAATTTCATAGCCCGCTGCAGCGAGCGCGCCCAGGTCTCGAGCCAATGTCGCGGGGTCGCAGGAGACGTAGACAAGCGCGGGGGCGGCGACTTGAGCCAGAAGCGCGGTAACCTCCGGGCCGAGACCGGTTCGCGGAGGGTCTACGACAATGAGATCAGGGCGAGTAGGAGCGGTCTTAGCCGGTTGACGGTCGCGGCGAAGAAAATCGAGGGTCTCGGCGCGAACGGCGGTTCCGGTTGTGCTTTTGAGATTTGCAGCAAGCGCCTCGGTTGCGGAAGGTGCGGACTCAACGGCGACAACGTGGTCAAAGTTCGCAGTCAGCCGCCGGGCGAAGAGGCCGACACCGGCAAAGAGGTCCCATGCAAGCGAACCTTTGTAGCCGGCGGTGACACACTCGACCAGGGCGTCGACGAGGAAGCGGTTCACTTGGAAAAACGCGCCGTGGTCGACACGGTAGTCAAAACCGGCAGCGCGATACGTGAGGAATGGCGCGCCCCACTGAGCAAGTGTGCGGGGCAACTGCGCAGCCTGGCCCTCGACAACCAGCTCTGCGCCTCTGAGGGCGGGGATCTTCTGCCAAACGGATTGGGCAAAGTCGTCGAAACGCTCTTTCATTTGTGCCAAACTGGACTGTACGGTGCCGGCGATGAAGAGGCTGGCGAGCAGCGCGGACTCGGTTGCGTTGCAGAAAAGCGAAATCTCTAAGGGGCGAAAGACTGGCGCAAACTTGCGAGCAATTTCCGCGATCACTTTCGCAGCGTTGACCAGCAGGGTCGCGGCGATGGGGCACTCGCTGATGGGAACCACCGCATTGGAGCGGCGTCCGCGGTAGCCGATATTTCCGTCCGCATCAAAGGCAAGACGAATGCGATTTCGATAGTGCCAGGGCTCGGCGGCGAGCTTGTCGATCTCGGCCCGCGCGGGTACGCCGCCGCGCTGCAACGTCTCGCGCAGGATGGTTTGCTTGAAGGCCAGTTGCGTCACGTAATTTGTGTGCTGGTAGTGGCAGCCGCCGCAGGGGCCGAAGTGAGGACAGGCGGGTTCGATGCGGTTGGGAGAGGCGGCAATGATTTCATCGGGGTCGGCAGTGTCGTAGCCGCGCTTGCTTTGCGTAATGCGGGCGCGCACTTGTTCGCCGGGCAAGGTGAGCGGCACAAAGACGGCTTTGCCTTCTATGTGCGCGAGAAACGCGCCGCCATAGATTGGCTTCTCAATTTGAATGAGATGCGATCGAGCGAGCTGGGCCTGCGCGTGTCCCGGCTTGACGGGCTCGGTGCGGGCGCGATGTGGTTTGGACCGCTTCATTGCTGGCTCATATAAAACAGGCTAAGCCTCGGTAGGTTGTAATGGGCCAGCAATTGCTTTTGCACAAACTGACCCTCCACTTGGCGCAATTGCACGACGCCCATGCGGCTGCGGTAAGGAGCCAGCTCGCGCGCCGCGTGTTCCTTGAGAGCGACGATAAGTTCTTCCGGCGCTGCCGCTCGCACCGCGGAATAAATCCTTTCTTCGAGCACAGTGAGCGTACGTTCGAGGGCTTCGAGGTCGTCGATTGCACCATTCTCCGGTGTTGTGGGATTGAGGACTTCCGAGGCGAGTTCGCGAAGACGGATGGCAGTTGCATGGCACGCTTCGGGGGCCACAGCCGCGGAATCCAGAGCGGCTGCGGTCGAGCCAAGATGTGCGGCAATGCGTGCGCGCTCAAAGCCGGACTCGCGGGCCTCAGTTGCCGGGTTAGCTGTGCCGGCGGAGGCCTCGCGCAGCTCTTCGGCTGCTTCGATCACGGCTTGCGCGCACCAGGCAAGGCCGTTAATGCGCCTCATGCGAGCCTTCTTCTGGCGAGCTTCATACTTGTCGAAAGCGGCGTCGATGCCGCGCAGCACGGCATCCAGCGGAATACCCGCATCGCGCCAGGTTTCTATCAGAGCCCAGTCGAGCGTCGAAAGCAGCAAGAGCGATCCGCGGCGCTGCTGAAAGCGCTCTTCGATCTCCGTAAAGTAATTGAAGTAGTTAAGCACGCCCGCGCCTCATTGCGCGCGTCCGCGTGGGCGAGCAGTGCGATTGCGCTCAAAGAGGATGCGCAAGCCGTCGAGCGTGAGCATGTCGTCTATCTCTGAGATGTAGCGCGAGTCGGCCGCAATCAAGTGGGCCATGATGCCGCTGGCGATAACTCGCGGCTTCGACCCAAGCTCGCCGACAATGCGATCGAGGATGCCGTCGACAAGGCCGATGTAGCCGTAGTAGAGGCCAGTTTGCAAATGTCCAATGGTGTTCGTGCCAATGACTTTTTCTGGGCGCTTGATATCCACGCGACTTAGGCGCGCGGCGCGCGAAAACAGCGCTTCGGCACTAAGTCCGAGACCGGGAGCGATGGCCCCGCCTAAATACTCCCCGCGCTCCGAGATAACTTCAAACTTGGTGGCCGTGCCGAAGTCAACCACAATGCAAGGGCCGCCGTATTTCTCAAAGGCGGCAATGGAGTCCGCCAGCCGGTCGGCGCCTAGCTCAGTCGGATTGTCGACTAACACGGGCATGCCTGTCTTAATGCCTGGCTCGACAAACAGCGGCTCGATGTGAAAATAGCCTTCGCACATCTGGCGAAGCGTGGACTCAACCGGCGGGACAACAGAGGAAATGATGATATGCGTGACCTGATTTGGGTCGATGGCTTTCATCTGAAAAAGATTGATGAAGAGCGCACCGTATTCGTCCACAGTCTGGGCGCGGTGAGTGGTGAGCCGCCAGTGCGCCGCCAGCTCCGGTAACTGACCGTCGAGCCGATAAAGACCGAGCTTTGTATTCGTGTTGCCGACATCGAGAGCGAGTAACATGTTTTTCTCAGCCTATTTCCACGCAGTCCGGGTAGCCCATCCTTGCCGCGTCCTTGTAGTTGCGGCTGGGTGGGAAACCGGAGGCCTAAATCTCAGTGCCGAAGGCCTCTGCCCCACCGCAGGTGGCCATGCAGCGAATGCCGCCGGTCTGCACCGTGACTAATCCATCGGCGGCGCGAACCAGCAGGAAACCGTGCTCGTCCAACCCGGCTGTTATGCCGCTGCAAGCTTGCGGGCCGTGAACTTCAACCTGTCGCCCGCGCACCCAAGTCGAAGCTTGCGCCATTCGCATAGGAATCGTTCTGCTTGCCGCTGGATGGAGCAACGCGAGCGCCTCACGCTCCAGCGATTTTAGCAGGGTTGCGATCAGAAGCTGGCGGCCGATGCGGCGGCCGGCTTCCAGATCAAGTGAAGTTGCAGGCGTGGAGAGCCCCGGAGCAAAGCTGTGCTGATGCACGTTAATGCCGATGCCTACAACGGCAAAGACTACCTGCTCCTCTTCGATTTTGGACTCGGCCAGAATGCCCCCGACTTTGCGCGGGCCGATCAAAAGATCGTTGGGCCAGCGCAGATCGATCTTGAGTCCAGAGACAGCGCGGATTGCTTCGGCAGCAGCGAGCCCCGTAGCAAGCGGTAGCAGATGTAATCGATTGGCCGGCATTTGCGGGCGCAGCAGGACACTTACATAAAGTCCTTCACCCGCCGCCGAGTGCCAGGCGTGGTCGCCGCGTCCGCGTCCGGCTAACTGCTCGTCTGCAAAGTAGACCGAGCCGTGAGGAGCGCCGGCGCGCGCGGCTTCAAGAGCGTCAGAGTTGGTGGAATCGGTTGACGGGGAGAAATGAAGGTTGCCCGCAAATATAGTCCCAGCCAGCTCGGCATTCAGCGCCGCAAGGTCAAACATGGTATTAGTTGGGCTCCGCGATAATGGACATCGAGATATCGGCGGCCTTGGCGGAGTGAGTAAGTGCGCCGATGCTGATGAAG
>CAZSVJ010000140.1:0-9109 GCA_964610185.1 uncultured Occallatibacter sp.
CGAAGCATCGCTTCCTGCGGCACGTGCAGGTGGGAGTGGGCGGGCCGGATATGACGGCGCCGGTGATTCAGGGTCAGGATGAGCATGAGCCTGTGGGCTCGCGGCTGACGCTGGCATTTGATAGCCATGTGCCCGAGCTGACCGGCGCCGAAGTCAAGGCGCTGCTGGCGCCGCTTATGTCGGTTGACATGAAGACGCCGATTCAGGCATTCACCGACACGCTTCCGGCGAAGCTGAAAAACGCCATACTGGACCATCATGTGATGGTGGGAATGAGCACGGACATGGTGTTGTTTGCCAAGGGACAGCCGGACGGCAAGTCGCGCGAGATGGAAGGGCAGATGCCGTTTGAGGAGTGGATCTACGGCAAGCCGCCCAAGGATGTAGAGTTTGTCCGCGTCAACGGCAATCGGGTGATTCGCGTGGAGATTGCCAAGATCGGCCAGGCTCCTGTTGTTTTCGACAAGGATGTCGTGGCGGGTCTTATGCGGACCGACGGCACGCCGCTCGATCCGGCTGGCGACCCTGGAACCCGCATCGCCAAAGTGGGCGATGTGCAGCGCGATCCCGATACGCAGTCGGCTTCCGCGCCGCCCAGCCTGCGCAAACCCGGCGAGACCGGGCCCATTGGTACGGATTCGAGCACCTCCAACGATCCAAGCGGCCGCACAGGGGTGATGAGGCCTGTGCAGTTCCCCAAGCAGAAGCCCGATTCGCAGCCGGGCGCGAATCCGGATGAACAATCCGATTCAACGCAGCCGGCTGGGCAAAGTTCGCAGCCGGGTCAGGCGCCACAATCCGGCCAAGCGCCCGCAAATGCGCAGCCTCCTCCCGCGGATGCCTCGCAGCCAGCCCCGGCCAAGCTGCTGGGTTCCTAGCCGGCGAGATCCGGCTCGACCGATTGGGCCCGCCGCCCTCATGTAGACTTAAGAGAGCGAGTCCGGCTCCTTCCAGGCGATTCCATTGCGCTACGAGGCAGCAAGAGACCGCGCCGTTGAAGCCGCGTGCAGTTGAACAGCTTATCTGGGCGTGTGTGCAGAGACAACCCAAGAAGGAGAAACACCCGACGAATGGCCAAGATTGCAAAAACAGGTGACCGCAAGAAGGAAATGGACACGACGAAGTCGACCGACTGTCCCAAATGCAGCAAGCCGACGCGCATCGTCAAGCGCGTAAAGGATCGCGAGCGCGGCGTTCCCGGCGGAGTCTACATCTCGTGCTCGGCGTGCGACTTCTACGAAAAACTTTAAGCAGAAGTTGAATTTTGACGCTCGAAAAAGCCCGGCTCAATGCCGGGCTTTTTTAGCTTGAGGGAAGGATAGCTTCGGCAATAGTGTTGGTCTGCGCTATCCCGCCAATCCGCGAAAGAGCCGTGATTGTATGAGGCACACTCTCTTCATCGCCGAACCAGCTCCGCACCGCCCCGTATCTCAGGATCGAATAAGCGGTTCTCGCGGGTTCTCGCCTGCAACGTTGACCCTATTTCTAGTTCTTGCCGTAGCTGACGCCGTCGAGAGCTTCGGGTTAGGGCAATAATCCTTGGCCACATCCCAGCGATCATCGTGAGACTCGCATCTGGCGGTCCCACCGTGCGCCCTGCATTTCTCTTGCGGTGCCGCGCCACAGGTCGGACATTCGAAATTCAAGGACACATCTTCAGCGGCCATCCTAAGCTTATATCGGACCTAAGGCACTAAAAGTGGTCAATTTTGCACACTTTTCAGAGAAATCCCGTGAGATTGCAGCCAAACTGACCCACCTGCGATTTCATTGTCAACGACTCAGAGCGCTCCCGCCATCTCTCTCAGGATTGCTTCGGCAGCTCCGGCGGGGTCGGGGGCCTTGGTGATGGGGCGGCCAACGACCAGGTAGCTGGCGCCATTGCGCAGAGCTTCGGCGGGGGTGGCGATGCGCCTTTGATCGCCTGTCTCGGCGCCGGCGGGGCGTATGCCGGGAGTCACCAGCACGCTTTCCGGCCCGGTCAGTGCGCGCAAGGTGGCGACCTCCTGGGGCGAGCAGACGAAGCCGCGAATTCCCGCCGTGAGGCTCATGCGGGCCAGCAACTCGACCTGCTGCGATGGCGAACGGTCAAGGCCGACTGCGCCAACCTGGGCCAGGTCCATGCTCGTGAGCACGGTGACAGCCAGCAATTGGGGCGGGTCGGCGAGGCCATCGAGCGCCGCCCGCGCCGCTTCCAGCATGGCCGGGCCGCCGCCGGCGTGGACGTTCACCATGCGGACACCCAGAGAAGCGGCAGAGCGAACTGCTCCGGCTACAGTATTCGGAATGTCGTGGAACTTCAGGTCGAGGAAGACGGAATAGCCGCGCTTCAGGAGCGGTTTGAGAACGGAAGGACCGGCGGCCACAAATAGCTCGAGCCCGACCTTGAACCATTTGCATTGGCCATCCAGCCGGGCGGTCAGTTCAGTTGCGGAAGCCGCGTCCGGAACGTCAAGGGCCACGATGAGGCGCTTGCGTGATTCCTCAAGCGGGTCTAGACGGTCGGACATGGCTGGCTTGGCCGCGGCGAATGTGGGATTCAGCCGTTCAGGGATGGGCATATCTGAATCTTAATTCATAGGCGTTTTCGATGAATCCGGCGGCCTCATGCCTCGGCTGCCATCGGCTCTTTCTTAGAGGATCGGAACTTGGCCTGGTCTGGTGCGGGCAGGAAGCGGCAGACGTAATCGGTGGGATCCTCAGCAGCGGCCATCTTTTGCAGATGGTATTTCCAAGAATCCTTCTTGATGGTGCGCCGGGTAAATGGCTTGCGCGTCACCTGCACCACCTTGCCATCGGCGCAGATCCTGGAATAAGTGATGGATGGGACCAAAAAGCTGATATGGGCGCCAGTCCGCCAGAAGCTACGGGCAAAGCTGTGGGAGAAAAGCAGCGTATAGTGGCGGCCCTCACTTGACAGCAGCGTCAAGGCCTGTTCAGAACCAGGCCAAGCCGGTTTCACATGAGCCTGGAACCAGGATCGAAACTCAAATCCGTTAAACTGAGCCTGGTTGATCAACAATCGCAGCATTTCTTTTCGATTCATTTCGCAGATCCTTCATGCAATCGAAACCTTGGGGATAAAGCACGGCATCATTGAACCATGCCAAAATTGGCCCGGAGAGCGGAGCAGCTTGAAGCTTCTTCTGCGTTTGTTTAACGTAAAACATGCGGGAGCTTCCTTTTTTTCCCGCTTTCGGCCCCCCGTGTGGAAAGCGTCCAAGGGTTGGAGGGGTTGGAGCAAGAGGGAGACTTCAGGTTGAAGGCCGGATTATTTTCGAAGGGCAGGCCCGGTTGGGGAATTCTATTTCTGGTTGCAGCCAGCCTGTGTGGGGCCGCCGATGTACATACCAATCCTCTGAACCGTGACCCACTGGTGCTGGAGGGCTACGATCACTTCTACAACCTGGACTATCCAGGCGCTATCGCGCGGTTCGAGCGCATTCGCGCGGCTCATCCGGGCGATCCGCAGGGGACTGTGCTGTTGCTGGAGGCGGTGATCTTCCAGGAACTCTACCGCCAGGATTTGCTGGACACCACTTTTTACGCCAACGATGGATTTCTCAGCGGCCATCACGCCACCGAGGAAGACCCGCAGACGCGGGACCGGATTCTGGCGCTGGCCGACGAGACCGTGAACGAAGCCAACTGGCGGTTGGAGAAGAATCCAAACGACGTGGACGCACTGTTTGCCCGCGGCTGGTCGCGCGCCCTGAAATGCACCTATGTGGCAATGGTTGAGCGAGCCTATGGCGCCGGCTTCCGGTTGGCGACGAAGGCCAAGGAAGACGGCCAGCGCGTTCTGCAATTGGACCCCAACTATGTTGACGCCAAGCTGGTGGTCGGCGTGTATGAATATGTGGTTGGCGCGCTGCCTCTGCCGTTCAAATTCCTGATTGGATTTGTCGGGATTACCGGGTCGAAGTCGAGGGGCCTGGAGATGCTGACCGACGATGGGAACCGCGGCGTCACGACCAGCATTGAGGCGCGCACCGCGATTGCGCTTTTTCTGCGGCGCGAGTCACGCTACAAGGAGGCGATTCAGGTGATCCGCGGCCTCAAGGCTGCATATCCTCGCGATTACCTCTTCTGGCTGGAGGAGGCCAACCTGCGCAAGGACGCGGGCGAGGGCATGGGCGCGGTGAACGCGTACCGCGAGATTATCGCCGCCAACGCCAAGCCCGGCTACTTCTTTCAAGCGCGCATGGAACTCACCTACTTTGGTCTCGGCGATGCTTTGCGGGGGCAACGCCACTATAGCGAGGCGGCGCAGGCCTATGAGCAGGCCGCGTGGACAGACAACGTCGCGCCGGAGCTCAAGATTCGTTCGCTGCTGGCGGCCGGCGAGTGCCACGATTTGAATGGCGAGAGGCAGCAGGCGGTGAAGGATTATCAGGCGGCAATTGCCAGCGGTCCGGAAACGTCGCGGGCCGACACGGCGAGAAAGCATTTGCGCAACGCCTATGCCGGAAACTGAATCCTGAAAAATGGAACTGGCGCTGTCCTGTCTTCGTATGTTCACATGAGTCGTGGTTTCTTCAGGAGGGTTCCATCATGGCCGTCTTTTGCAATCGTTGCGGCACGGGGCTGCCTGCGAGCGCGCGGTTCTGCTCAAGCTGCGGCGCGGTGATTTCGGTGACGCAGCACGTACCTGGCAGGCCGCTGATTCGACCGCGCGTGGGTCGGCAGATTGCCGGGGTCTGCCTGGCGCTGGCTCAGTCGAACGGCTGGGATGTGGCCGTGGTGCGGATTCTCACGGTTCTAGGGTTCTTTTTCACCGGTGGATTCGTGGGCGTGGCCTATGTTGCCGGGTGGATTGGCATTCCTGAGGAGCCCTTCGAACTGCCAGGAGCGTATCCTCCTGGTATATGAGCGGCACTTACTTATCGAATGCGGCAAAGCTCAGCTTTCGAGATAGCGGGTCGGGGCAGGCTGTCGTATTTCTCCATCCCACACCGCTCGATCGGGATTATTGGCGTCCGCTGACTGAGGACCTGGCCGGGGTGCGAGCCATCGTTCCCGATTTACGCGGGCATGGCCAGTCGGAGTTGGGCCAGAATCTGCCGGTGGGTGGCTTCGCGAGCGTTCCCGATGCGCCGGTGTTAACCATGGGGCAACTGGCGGAAGATGTTCTTGCTCTCCTCGATCGTCTCAACGTAAAGGAAGCAGTTTTCGCGGGCTGCTCGATCGGCGGCTATGTGCTGCTGGAGTTGTGGCGCAGAGCTCCGGAGCGAATGCGGGCGCTGGCGTTTGTCTGCTCCAAGCCGCAGCCGGATGCGGCTGTCAACCTGGAAAAGCGCGCTGCGAACATTGCACTGGCGCGCGCCGGCGGTACCGCTGCGCTTTTTGACGGCATGGCCCAGGCTTTGATTGGGGCCACGGCGCGGCAACGGCGGCCTGAGATTGTGTCTGAGCTGCGGGAGCAGACGACGCTGACGCCGGAGGCAGTGGTTGCTGTGCAGGCAGGGCTTGCGACGCGGCCTGATTCGAGGCCGACGGTGGCAATGATCGATGTGCCTGTGCTGGCAATCGCCGGCGGCGAAGATTCCGCAGTTTCTCCGGCTGAGATGGAGGCGTTCAATGACGCGCCGGGTGGGTGCGAGTTTCACTTGCTGCCCGATGCCGGCCACTTTGCCGCATATGAGCAGCCGCGCAAGGTGGCAACGCTGCTGGCCGAGTGGCTGCGGCAACCGGAAGGCTGACGAAGCGTGCCGAGATTTCAGGTAGCTGGTGCTTTGAAAGGGCACGGCGGGGTACCCTCTGGGTCCCGTGCCGAAGAGCGGCAAAAATGAGGATGTGGCTTTAGCCGCCGAGGGAATGCAAGTTGTTGAAAACATGATTTATCACAATCTAAACCCCGGCCTCGCCATTCGTCATTCGCCGGCGTGCGGCATCCGATGATGTACATTTCTTGAGGAACGATTCAAGGGAGAAACTCGCAATGAAAAACCTCAGCAGGCGCGCATTTCTGGGCACGGCGCCAGTTGCCGCGGCGGCCGGGCTCGCGCTTGGCAATGGCTCAATGCTTTCCGCCTTTGCGGCGGATCACGACACTCTTCCGGCTGGAATCCAGCTATTTACCGCGCAGACCATTCAGGATGACATCAAGGCGCTCGAAGCCAAGCCCGGCAGCAATAACCTGGTTGATGGAAAGACGGCGCCTTTTGTGGTTCTGCTGCAAGTGGAGAAGGCTGCGAGCGCCAAGGAGTTCGAGTGGCACGAGGGGCGCGATCACGTGTTCCAGGTACTCGATGGCTCGACTGTCTACGAGGTCGGCGGAACACCCAAGGGCGGCCACAGCAAAGGGCCGGGCGAGTGGCTTGC
This sequence comes from uncultured Occallatibacter sp., assembly GCA_964610185.1. Taxonomy (GTDB): domain Bacteria; phylum Acidobacteriota; class Terriglobia; order Terriglobales; family Acidobacteriaceae; genus Telmatobacter. The sequence goes on from CAZSVJ010000140.1 coordinate 6,325, forward strand.
GCCCGGGTCGGAGGGCGCGACAAGCATCGCATTGAAAAAGGGCGATATGCTGGTGATTCCGCGGGGTACGCCGCACAAGCGGACTACGGCGGAGAGCGTCACATTGTTATTGATTTCGCCGATGGGGACCGTGAAAGCATAGCCTCAGGACTGTTCAGTCCTGCCGTTCAGTCCAGAACGGGCAATTCGTAAGCGGCATCGTATCGGGAAGCGGTGGCCATCAGGTTTTCTATCGCTTCAACGGACTGGATTCCGCCCCTGGCTCCGGCGGCCATGCAGTTCATGGCGGCGGCGGCGCAGGAAAAGTCGAGCTGGCGGTCGAGAGGCCAGCCCTGCAGCAATGCATAGATAAATCCGGCGTGGAAGATGTCTCCAGCTCCGGTTGTATCGACAACTGGAACACGATATGCGGCGCTGTGATGATAGTGCCTTCCGTCCCAGGCGAGCACGCCATCGGTGCCCAGCGTTGCGGCGGTGAGTTGGCAGTTATAGCGGAGCTGCATGTGGCGCAAGGCGCTCTCGAGATTGTCGTCTCCCATGAGCCGGCAGGGAAAATCGCGGCTCACAATGAGGTAATCGATGTTCTCAATGAGCCCATCGACGCCTGGATAAACGTCGTCGAGATCGCCGATGACCGGAATGCCGGCATCGTGAGCCCAGCTCGCGGCCAGCATTGCCGCGGCAGTGTCGTGACCATCCACATGCAAGGCTCGCGCGTTCACGACCCACTCGCGATCGAGGTCCTCAGGCTGCAGGACGAGGCGCTTATCGCAGCGGCAAAGAACGGTTCGCTCGCCGCCGCCGTCAACCAGAATCAGCGACTGCGGGCTCATGCTTCCGGCTACAGTGATGAGCTGCGTCTCGACGCCAACGCGGTCGAAGGCCTCGCGATGAAGGCGGGCCGCGTCGTCGTCGCCAAGCTTGCCTACGTAGCGCGTGGTCAATCCCCAGGTTTGACAGGCAACAACAGTGGTAGCTACTTGCCCGCCGGGCAAGATGGAGGCTTCGGCGTACTCCATTTTTGATCCGCGTGCGGGAAACTCGGGGAGAAGGATCAGCGTGTCAGTGGCGTTCAGCCCTACGCCCACAAGGTCAACTTTCAGCGACTGCGCCATTTCGTTATTGTAATAGGCGCTATCAGCGTGCCGAAGAGTCCCTTTCATTGCGTGAGGCGTCGACGCTGGGAGAACGCGCGCATGATGCTGTAGGCTCAAAGGAACGCTACTGCACTGGAAGCTCATTGTGACTCTTTCCCCGATGCCGCCCTCGCGCCCTTTTCGTTACCCCCAACCGGGTAGCGCGCTCTACTGCGGCAAGGTCTCGCTTGAGGCCCTCGTCAGGCGCTTTGGGACGCCGCTCTATGTTTATTCAGCCGACCAGATTGCGGAGCGGCTGAGCCTGTTTCAGCATGCGCTCAAGGGCAGAGAACATCTTGTCTGTTATGCGGTAAAAGCCAACTCGGCGCTGGCCATCTTGAAGCTGCTTGCGGATCAAGGGGCGGGTTTCGATATCGTCTCCGGCGGAGAGCTCGAACGCGTGCTTGCAGCGGCGCCCGAGGCAGCGGGCCGCGTCGTGTTTTCCGGCGTGGGCAAGACAGCGGCGGAGATCGACCTGGCGCTGAATGCCGTCATTCTTCAGTTCAATGTAGAGAGCGAGGCGGAGCTGGCAATGTTGGCCCGGCGCGCGGCAAAGTTGAAAAAGAAGGCGCGATTCGCGCTGCGCGTGAATCCGGATGTGTTTGCCGAAACTCATCCTTACATCTCGACAGGTTTGAGGGAACACAAGTTCGGAATCGATATTCGCCAGGCGGCGCGGATCTACAAGAATGTCGCTGGCAATCGCTGGCTTGAGGCGCACGGAGTCAGCGTGCATATCGGGTCGCAGATTCGCTCTGCGGAGCCTTTTGGCGCGGCCATGGAGCGGGTAAGCAAGCTGGTGAGCCAGTTGCGAAACGAGGGCATTGTGCTCAAGGCAATCGATGCGGGCGGCGGGCTGGGAATCGACTACCACGGCGGCGTCTTTGATGCGGCTGCCAAGGTGGAGGAGTATGCCGCGGCCATTCAGCGGGCGCTGGGCGGATTCGAAGGGCGGCTGCTGCTCGAGCCGGGACGGTTCATCGTGGCGCAGGCCGGGGCGTTGGTGGCGCGGGTGCTTCAGGTGAAGCGCAACGGCAAAAAGACCTTTGTGATTACCGATGCGGCTATGAACGACCTAGTCCGGCCGGCGCTTTACCAGGCGTATCACGAGATTGCGCCTGTGCGGCGTCGCTTGGGCAGGCCGCGCATCGTGGATGTTGTCGGGCCGGTGTGCGAGACGGGAGATTTTTTCGCGCGCGACCGCAGGCTGGCCCCCGTTGAGCCGGGAGATTTGCTTGCGCTGCTCGACGCCGGCGCATACGGCATGGCGCAGAGTTCGAACTACAACACGCGGCTTCGCCCGGCTGAAGTGCTTGTCGAGGGAGCAAAGGCGCGGCTGATTCGGCGGCGGGAGACGATGACGGATTTGCTGGCGCCGGAGATGCTGTGATTTTTCTGCGTGCGTGTCCTCACTGCCGGCGCTATCATTTCAAGTATGACTGAAATGGAATAGAGCCGCATCACCATTGAGCCAGGGAAACGATCCGGCCAGCCTTGTATTCGAGGTTTGCGCATTACCGTCTGGGATGTTCTGGGCTGGCTTGCTGCAGGAGTGGACGAGGAGACGATCCTCGCCGACTATCCTGACCTGGAGCCTGCGGATTTTCTTGCTGTTTTTGAGTACGCGACTCGCGTTGGACGGCGCGTTG
>CAZSVJ010000141.1:0-9075 GCA_964610185.1 uncultured Occallatibacter sp.
ATCCCATGCGCGGCCACAGCGGCCTCGTGCTCCTTGTTGCCGCGAATGTAAAGCAATGCTCCGTGCACGCGCGGATGCAGCGTCTTCACACGGCCATCCAGCATCTCCGGAAACCCGGTCAGATCGCTGATGTCTTTCACCGCCAATCCAGCATCGCGCAGCGCCCGCGCCGTTCCGCCGGTCGATACGAGTTCCACCCCAAAGCTCGCCAGCGTCCGCGCAAACTCCACCAGCCCCGTCTTGTCCGTCACGCTCAGCAACGCCCGCCGAATCCGCTTATCCGCGCTCACAATTTCTCCTTTGAAACCTGAGTTTTCATTCTTACTATTTGAAGAGTTCTAAAAAATAGTTTCCCTAGCTCCCATCCTACAGCGTTCTCAAAAATGCTTTAAAGTGAAGTCATGGGAAGTTATCCCCCCGCTCCTCCAACCCATGAACAGGGAACTGTTCATGGAAGCCCGGAATTTCTGCCTCCCGGCACCGGTCCGTTCACGTCGCCGCCGCCTGTTCGCCGGCGACGGCCGTCGTGGGCGTCCGCCCCGGCCACATATTTTCTGGTCGGCATCAACTGCGCGGTCTACATGGCGATGATCGCGAAGGGTGTGAGCGCGGTAAGCCCCACCACCGCTCAACTCATGCACTGGGGTGCCAACAATGCGGGCTCCGTGCTCATCTATGGCCAGTGGTGGCGCATCGTCTCCGCCATGTTTGTCCATGTGGGCTTCCTTCACCTGGCCACCAACATGTGGTGCCTTTGGAACCTCGGCCTTCTGGCCGAACCGCTCATGGGATCGGCGGGCGTGATGGCCGTCTATATCCTCACAGGCGCGGCAGGCAACCTGCTTTCAACATTCAAGGGCTGGTACTCATTTCATCAGGCGTGGGAAGCCTATCATGCTGCGGGAGGACTCGACCCCACCGTCATGTTTCCCGCCGGAGCAGGCGCCTCGGGGGCGGTCTTTGGAATCGCCGGCGCGCTGATCGTGCTGCTCAAGTCGGACCGGCTGCCCGTCCCGCCTATCGAGTTGAAGAAGCTGCGCAGGTCGGTCATCTACTTTGCCGGACTCAACCTGGTCCTGGGCCTTTCCATTAACGCCGGCTCAAACTACATGGGCGGCGGGCTGAACATCGACAACTTCGCTCACATGGGTGGATTCGGTTCCGGCCTGCTTTTCGCCGCCCCCATGATTCCCCGTCTCGGCTCGCCCCGGCCGCTTTTCGATATGCGCCTGCGCGTTGCTGTGGGAATGATCGTGGGCATCCTCGTGCTCTTCAGCTTTTATCTCTCCAAGCTGCCCGGCTAACGAGCACGGCCAACCATCTCTGTGCCCCACTCGCTTCTGTGCCCCACCCATCGAGTCCGCCGCGGCGGACTCGATGGGTGGGAGTCGATCGCATCTCCTACAATTGAACAAGTGCCGCAGACAGTGCCCAATCCGCAGCAGCCGGCCCGTGCCTCCGAATTGCCGCGCCAGATACCAATTGGCCTGGCTGCTCTGCAAGTTTCGAGGAAGCACGTAACCGCTGTCGTCTTTCACCTGGTTTTCAATCAGCTCGCCGATGTCGATGGCTTTAGTCTCGAGCGGGGCGAGCGTGTACTTTTTGCTCCAAAAGGCCTGCCCGCTGGCAACACTCGGAAATCTTCGCATAAATCTTGAGTTCATCAGTCGTTAATTATTGGAACGGCGTCTTACCCTTGGCCCGCGCCTCACGTAGTGATTTTGCAAAATCCTTCGGGATATAGGTGTCGACTGCATTTTGCGCTCGGGGGTCATCGAAGTACACCAAGGATTCTGCTATCGCCAGAGACGCGGTTGGCGACCGTTTACACGCCTCGATTATCAATGGTATGGAGTCCTTATCTTGGGCCAGGGCCAGTCCTTCGGCTGCATAGGCCTGCGTCATGAAGCTGGGGGCAAAAAGAGCTCGTCGAAGCAACGGGATTCCGCGCGGATCTCCGGTCTCGGCAAGAAATAACACGTTAATCGAAAGCTGATACATCGTTCCCAGGGCTGAATCGGTGGTGACATTGTGCGCCTTCGCCCACGCGATGAATTCCGGTGATGGACCCTGCTGCGAATCGGATGGCACGAGTGGAGGGGCGTCGCTCTCGACTGCGGGGGTCGCCTCTTTCACAAGGAAGTCCCAGTAATCATTGTTCTTGTCCCCAAGCCTCACTAGAGCATCGGCAATCTTGCCTTTGATCGTCGGGTCACTGGAATTCGTGAACTGCTTTTCGAGGACGGGGATAGTCTGCACCGCGTGTGATTTGGCAATTAGCTCTAGATGCACTGCACCGAATTCGCCGGACCCCACCTTTGCGATCGCGTCCGGCAGGTTGGCATTATCGGCTCCGTAGACCGGCTTATCTGGTCGGCTCTGTTCCACTTGGCCATGTGCGGTGCCCCCCAGCGCAGCACAGCCTAGCGCGACGTACAGGAACTTGCGAATCGAATTGAGCGGATGATTACACCTTGTGGTCAGCATTCTGCCTCCATGTTTCTCGCTCGTAATTGTTAGGCGCATCACGGGACGTTGGATCCCGTAAGCTCGTACGACTGATTGTAGGAAGCGAAGGCAGCGACGGCGCTTTGCGGAATTTTGGCGAAGAACTGGCCATTCTTGTATACGGTATAGGTCGGAAACATTCCGGTTGCAATGCTCGGATTGCCGGATGAGTCGAATTCAATCGCGCTGTAGATCCACGGAGTCGTATTGCCGGTTAGAGTTAGGTTTACGGCCTGCCCAACTGTGCCGATTCGCCCTTCTGAAATTAAGTATATCTTTCCGGAATTCGAGGTACCGATGGCACCCATGTAGTTTGGATCGGGCTCTCCCTGCGCTAACCAATTGGGGATCACCGCCGCTGCCGCGACCATAGAAGCCCAAGCCACTGTATCCGTTATTCGTCACGCTGACGGTCACGTTCTCGGTGGCGGTGCCGGGCGCTACGGTGATGTTTGCCACGAAGTACCCGTCGCTGTTGCCAGATTGCATTGAGTAGGTGATGCCTGAGCTGGGCGAGAAGGTGAGCGACGGAGCGTTGGTACCGAAGTATTGGCAGGTGAAGGTGACGCTTGTCGTGGTCCCGGCGGGCCAGATGCTGGGCGAAATGCCGGTAATGACCGGCGTTTGGTCGGCCGTCACCGTTTCTCCCACATATTGGTCCCACCCGCATCCATATTGATCCCACACCTCGCCGAAGATTGTCGCGTTTCCAGGGGAAACCCCCTGAGCATTGACGAAGGACTCGTAGTTGGGGCCGGAGATCGAAGCGATCGATGGACTTAGAGTTTCCCAATAATAATAGAAACTGGTGCTGATGCCGACGTACCCCCCGTTGCATTGCTCGTTTCCGACTTCGTTCAGGCCCACTTTGGCAAAAAGCTCGCCGAGGTCGGCGGACTGTCCGACGGCTACACTTGTTGTATAAGGCTCCCAATTGCCGCCGATGACCGCCGCATATATGCCGCAACTCAAGCTGCGCGCGGAGTAAGTTCGGGGATTAGATTGCAGCAGCCGGCCCGTGCCTCCGAATTGCCGCGCCAAATACCAATTGGCCTGGTACCCCATCATCCTACGCCCCCTGGTTTGAAAAACCAGACATGGAGCACCCGTTATTCTGCTGGTCGGATGTGCGCCGCCCGCTTACCTACTTCACCCCATCGGCCTCGAGGAAGTGCCGTGCCAGGATTGCCTCAGGGGCGTCCCCCCCAGCCACTTTCCGGAGCTCCATTTTTGAGGGATCATCTCCGATGTCTGCAAACACCGCCACGCCCTTTGCCCGCAACGCGGGGTTGCTGCTTTGCACCCAACGTTGAGCGAGATCGAACCCGGCCGTCGGCGATGTACCCAGGAATCTCCTGATCTTGTCCGCCTCCATTTGGGTACACTCCGGCTCCGCCTCTTCGCGATTCAGGAGACCCTGTAGCATATTCAGCCTCTGAAGATAGAACGCGGGGAAGCTCGCGCTCTCCTCTTCGAGTTTTCCATTGCGCTCGGTGTAGATCTCTGTCCAGGTAGCCACGCACCCCACTCCATTGTATTGAGAGTAGCCGCGCCGGACCGCTAACTGCTTGTCTCGCCCAGACCCGAGGCTCACAACCAACTTCCTCACGTCCTCTACGTTCCAAGCATCGAAACGCTGTTTGCCTGATCCGTTCGAGCCCGTCCGAAGGATCCACACATCGTTGCAGAACCCCCGTCCGCTCCAGTCGATCGAAGCCGAGATGCTCTCGGTTTGGTTACCTGAAAGATCCACCTGGGCGACGCTACATATCTTGCCGCCGCCCTCCGCCACTGATAACTGTTTATCCACGAACGAGCGCAGCGCCGCCTCGGTATTCTGACCGTGACATCCGATAACGCAGGATGGCGCAAAAAGGGCAACCACGACCAAGAGCTGAGTGGTCGCCTGCCAGTTACTCTTTGTCTTCATGTTCGGTGTCCTTTCCGTTCGTCATTGCACTTTGCTTCGGCACGAGTTTGCGTATGCGACGCCGTTTGCATTCCCGGCGGTGTTGACGACCCACTGCCAGGTGCCGCCCGTACAGGTGGTTCCCGAGGCCGTACCCCCTACACAGCCGGGAACATAATATTGTTTCGCCGGGTTTGTTCCACCGGCATATGGTCCATACAAGGTCAGGGCCATGTTCTCCAGTTGCGCCCCTGTTAAGGCTGGGAGTCCGGAATACGAGCTGATTTCATTGCTTGCGACGGTTGTGGCAACGGATTCCTTCTGATAAAAGAGGGCTACGGCATTGCTAGCGTTGTCCTGCCAATTGAACGCGTAATCCATGCTGGTCGGCATTTGCATTAATCCAATGTGCGTCCCTCCGTCATATGATTCAAGGGGCCAATAGAGGGTCTGACCATAAAGCGCCTCCGACTTGAACTGTTCAATGCTGCTTTCGACCGATGCGATGCCGGTCATTAGGTGTGGCGTCGGCTGAGTCGATCCGTAGTCCGATACAAGCTGGTTGACCATTGTTGAGGTGGGGATTTGAACCCCGGGAATATACACCGTGACGGAGGGCGACTGGGATCCTTGTGAGGCGGTGACGACGAGTTGGCCGCCTACGCTCGTGTATTGGGTAGAGTATACGCTGGAGCCAGTGGTGCCGAATCCGCTGCTGACGTTGGCGGGGGTAGTGGGGCATTCGGCGGTGGGCGCCGAAGAAAGAAACCGTGCGATCCCAGGTCAAAATCGAGACTGGGGACGCGGGCCGCGCACTCAGTATTACTTCGGCTCGCTAAGCGCATCTCCAATCTCTCGCCTGATCCCCTCGTCGGGGGTATTACGCGCAATTGACTGCAATGCGGATCGAATTGATGAGCGTGTGCCCTCATCTGACGCACCCAGGCGGGAAATTAACACTTTCGTGGCACCATAACCACCAATGTCCGCCAAATTGGAGATTGCGGTCATGCTCAAGTCAGGGCGGCGCAAAAGCTCCCCCCATGCCGACACCGCAACCGGATCTCGAACATAACTTAGCGCTTGAACAGCAGCTAGAGAGTCTTGGGCGGAAGTATTCGCCTGAATTCTGGAAAGAAGCTCAGAACAGAATGAAGCCAGTTGCGTAGCATCTCTTGCTTTCACTTCCAGATGCAAGGTGGCAGGCGCCTGTGCGGATTTGAGCCCAATATTAATTACATAGCTGCCCTCCTCGCCGAACTCGAACCACTGATTCAGAACGAGCGTACCCCGGTAGGATTCCTGTGGCCCTAGATGTACTCCTCCAAAAAAAACTATGCGGTTTCTTCGATCAGTGGGTAAACGGTCAATTCTCCGCCCGTCCGGATTGATAATTGAAATCACAATATTTTCATTTCCATTACCACCCAAATCAATGCCCACCGGTCGCGATGAGGTATTTTTGATGCTCACGTCGAGCAACACCGGCTGCCCACGGCCGACGCTGGTCCTTTCAAGGCGGTAGGACAGCTGGTAGCCAGAATCCTCCGCGGTTGCAGCGATTGGCGGGAGCACGAACCAAAATATTACGCTGACAATCCCTAGCACCTTACTCGCTCTCAGAACTTTCCGCTGCATGGATTACCTCGATTCACGGGAGGACCAGGACTGACGAGAAGCTTATACCTGTCTTCGAAATCATAAAGACCCAGTTGGAGTTCTGCTGTGTCACCTGTCGGGTTATGGTGTAGGAACCCCCAAATGTAGTCCATGGTCCCCCCGAACATGAATATTGGAAAATCTGGGTGGCCGGAAAACTGCTCTGTGAGTACGGCTTTACAAATGCCTGATTTGTTATGGTGTTGTTGTCGAAGACCCCACCGGCGCTTGCTGGCCCGGCCACCAGGGTCGGATTCGGATATGCGGTACCTGGCTGGGTCGTAGGGGGCCATGGGGGGCTCGGAGGCCAGTAACAGGCCGTGGCACCGGCATTCGGTGGGCAGGCACTATTTCCTCCTGTGGGGTAGGTTACATTCTCCCTCACTTGACACGCGCCCAGATCGCTAAGTTTGCCGGAGGTTGATCCCCAAGTGAATTTCATAGTCAAAAAACCACCGCCCTCGTCCTCCGGACTCGTCAATTGGAGATTGCTCGGTATAGGAGTCTGCACTGTTGCAGTCGCTGGGGCGCTCTGGGCGGACTGGGCGCCGCTGCCGCTGCCGCCATAGAAGCCGTTGCCAACACCATAGCCGTTGTTGGTCACGCTCACGCTGACGCTCTCGGTCTGGGTGCCTGCGGCAACGGTGATGTTCGCTACGATCTGTCCATCGCTGTAGCTCACCAGCGTGTAGGAAATGGTCGGATCGGAGAAAGTCAGCGTAGGGGCGTTGGTTCCGAAGCTTTGGCCGGTGAAGGTGACCGGCGTAGTGGCCCCTGCATTCCAGGTGCCTGGATTAATCCCGCTGATCACGGGCGTTTGGTCGGCCGTCACCGTTTCTCCCACATATTGGTCCCACCCGCATCCATATTGATCCCACACCTCGCCGAAGATTGTCGCGTTTCCAGGGGAAACCCCCTGAGCATTGACGAAGGACTCGTAGTTGGGGCCGGAGATCGAAGCGATCGATGGACTTAGAGTTTCCCAATAATAATAGAAACTGGTGCTGATGCCGACGTACCCCCCGTTGCATTGCTCGTTTCCGACTTCGTTCAGGCCCACTTTGGCAAAAAGCTCGCCGAGGTCGGCGGACTGTCCGACGGCTACACTTGTTGTATAAGGCTCCCAATTGCCGCCGATGACCGCCGCATATATGCCGCAACTCAAGCTGCGCGCGGAGTAAGTTCGGGGATTAGATTGCAGCAGCCGGCCCGTGCCTCCGAATTGCCGCGCCAAATACCAATTGGCCTGGTACCCCATCATCCTACGCCCCCTGGTTTGAAAAGCCAGACCCCGGGCAACCATTTTTCTACTCGTCTACCACAGCATGAGGCTGACATGACACGAATCGGCAGGGGACGCAGATTCGAGCACGGACCAGCCGTTTTCCTTGGATTTAACGGCGACATCATCGAACAATTGGCGCACTGTTATCTGCCCGGGGGCCACAGAAATCGGGTCGTTGTTCCATTTGAATTCGTTGCCAATGAAGAATTCCTGGCGCAAGCAGCTGTTGGATTTCAGCCATTGCAAGATCTCCGGGCGCTTGGAAAGGTCTTCCCAAATCTCTTCCCTGGTCTTATTCTCGGCCCCTGGGTAATGCATCACCACATCCAATAGAGAGACCCGAGCGTTCTTCCGATAAACGTGGATGACGCCGTCCTCGGCCTCGTTCCATTCGTATTCGGGCGCTTGAGATACCAACATATTAAGCAGGTCTGCGACCGTGCCGCCCGGAAAGTCGAACACTATAGTCGGCTCTTTTCGGGGCAGCACCGCGTCGACTCCTATCGGCGCGTGCGCCTTCTGCGAAATTTCCTTCGCAGCGTTGTAGACACCGTACTGCTCGATTCGGAGTTGTCCAAGGCTCATTGCGGATGTGGTTCCGGCGGCAACGGCAAGGCGCAAGTGCCCTGCAGAGTACGCTTGAAGGGTAAGGGCTATGATTGACAAACGCACCAAGATTCGCTGCATGATACACCTCGTTACGGGCATGAATAGTTGGTCGAACTGCATTGGCTTGGATTCGCTGTGACGTCGTTAATGGACACGTCGCTCTGGCTGAACTGGAGGCAGTTGACGCGAATAGGCTGCGAATAACCCGATACAGTGAATGTCTGTTTCGAAACGCTGCACGCATTGGATGGCAGCGGAGACGTAGAGATAAGGTGCAACTCATCTCCGAAGTCTCCAGTAGAATTTGACTGCGAGTTGCCGGTATCCGTCGTGACGGTGATATTCTGCGCAACAACGCTCACCGATTCGTTGACGGTAAAGGTTGCGTAAATAGGATTGCTTTTACTGTCCTGTATCTGATAGTACACGCAGCGCTGGTATCCATAGGAATTGAGCTTAGTTGTCGCTCCATCGCATGAAGTATAGGTTTCGTTTGTGTAAGTTGTCTTCGTGTTCTGGTAGATGGCGGCCTTCGCGGGAGCGCCTTGTACTGTTGCGGTTGCCGGGGAACTCTGGGCAGAATTACCGCCGCTGCCCCTGCCATAGAAGCCCAGGCCGCCATAGCCGTTATTCGTCACACTCACGCTAACGCTCTCGGTCGGGGTGCCTGCCTGAACGGTGATGTTCGCTACGATCTGTTGATCGCTGTAGCTCACCAGCGTGTAGGTAATGGTCGGGTCGGATAAGGTCAGCGTAGGGGCGTTGGTACCGAAGTATTGGCCGGTGAAGGTGACCGGCGTAGTGGCCCCTGCATGCCGTGGCCTCGGCTAGTAACCCGACATCATCTCGACGATATACGTCTTGGCCCCGTTGCAGTTGGTCTCGCGATAAATCCAGACCCCTTCTGGAGATGCTTCCACGATCTTGTTAAACGCCTCTTGAAGCGAGAGGTCCTCCAGGTTGAATCGGACGGGCACGGGCTGCCGCGGTACGGGGTACCTTTCAAGGGCCGCTCCGCCGCCGCCTAGGCCTGCGTGAATGCCGCCCTTGAGTCCAAGTGCGGCTTCGCGCTCTCGCACCTCTGGGAGCCTCACCAAGTCTTGCA
>CAZSVJ010000142.1:0-9045 GCA_964610185.1 uncultured Occallatibacter sp.
ATTGCCGCCACAGCTTGCGCGTAATAGTTGACGATCTGATCGTCGGTGCGCAGGGACGAGGGCGGCGCAATCATTACGCCGGCGGCGCCGAGTTCCATAACACCTTGGGCCAGAGACCGCATGGCCGCAAAGCCTGGCGCGGACACGCCAACAACCACCGGCACATTCGCCCGGTGGATAACCTGGCTGGAAATAGCCAATGCCTCAGCCAGGTCGAGCTTCGGCGCTTCGCCCATCATACCGAGAATGGTGAGGCCGGAAACACCGCAGGACAAATAGAAATCCGTCATGCGATCGACAGATGCCATATCAACCGCGCCATCCGGTGTAAATGGAGTTACAGCAATTGCATAGACACCGCTTGCGGAATGATCGAGTTTCTTCACGAGTCCCATTCCTTCTTGGTTACAAAGCTATCAGTACTTCGTGACAGGCATAAAGCTTCTGTCAGATTTCAGGAGTCGGCGTTCGTACAACCATCGCGCAGCAAAAAATTGAAATCGCATCCTTGGTCGGCCTGCAGGACGCAATCTTCGAAAAGTCTCGCGTAGCCGCGTTTGGCTTTTTCGCGCTGTCGCGGCAATTCTTTCCATGCGGCTAGACGGCTTTGCATTTCAGCATCGTCGATGAGCAGTTCAATCCGGCGCGCGTCTACGTTAAGCATAATTTGGTCGCCGGTTTGCACGATGGCGAGCGGGCCGCCCACAGCGGCTTCCGGCGCGATATGCAACACGATAGTGCCAAATGCAGTGCCGCTCATGCGCGCATCGGAGATACGCACCATATCTTTTACGCCTTGGCGGGCCAGCTTCATTGGGATCGGCAGATAGCCCGCCTCCGGCATGCCCGGCGCGCCTTTCGGCCCGGCATTGCGCAAAACCAGAACATCATCGGCATTGACATCGAGATCCGGTAAGTCGATGCGCAGTGTCATATCCTCTACTGATTCAAATACCACGGCACGACCGGTATGACGCATCAGGCCCGGCGAAGCTGCCGATTGCTTGATCACGGCGCTATTCGGCGCAAGGTTGCCGCGCAATACTGCCATCGCGCCCATCTTCTTCAACGGCGCCGCTAAGCTGTAAATTACATCCTGCTCCGGCACTTCCTCCGATTTGGCGATCGCATCGCCGATGGTGCCGCCTGAGACACTGAGCGCATCGAGATCGAGAAACGATTTGAGTTCGCGCATAAGCGCGGGCAAGCCGCCGGCGTAATGGAAATGTTCCATGTAATGCGTTCCCGATGGCTTGAGATTGAGCAGTACTGGAATCTCGCGTCCCAATCGATCGAAAGCATCGATATCGAGGTTTATCCCTGCGCGGCCCGCCATTGCTGTCAGATGAATCAAAGCATTGGTCGATCCACCAATCGCCTGTAAGACGATCATCGCATTGCGTACAGACTTTTCTGTGATCAGTTCGCTTGGTTTCGGCGACCCGCAGATTGCCATTTCAGCTGCGCGCTTGCCGCTGGTCTCGGCGATGCGCCGGCGGTCGGCATGGGTTGCAGGCGCAGTCGCGCTCATTGGCAGCGCCAAGCCAAGCGCCTCGACGAGGCACGCCATGGTGCTCGCCGTTCCCATCACCCCGCAGGTGCCGACCGTTGGAACCAGGCGTCCGCTGATTAGCTCAATCTCTGCTTCGTCAATCGCGCCGGCGCGGTATTGAGCCCAAAGCCGCCGGCAGTCCGTGCAGGCGCCCAGAACCTGGCCACGATGATGCCCCACCGCCATTGGTCCGGTCTGGAGAACCACAACCGGTAAATCCACGCTCGCAGCGGCCATCACCTGGGCCGGCAAGGTTTTGTCGCAGCCACCTATCACCACTACCGCGTCCATCGCCTGCGCGCGGATCATCTCTTCCGTATCCATCGCCATCAGGTTGCGAAGAAACATAGAGGTTGGATGGGCAAAGCTCTCGTGAATCGAAATAGTCGGAAACACCATCGGCAGTGCTCCGGCGAGCATAACTCCCCGCTTCACGCTCTCAATAAGATCCGGGACATTGCCATGGCATGGATTGTAGTCACTGTAAGTATTGGTTACACCGACAATCGGGCGATCGAGCGCATCGTCGGAATATCCCATCGCCTTGATAAAGGCTTTGCGATGAAACAACGAGAAACCCGCGTCGCCATAACTTGTAAGTCCTTTGCGCAGACCCTTTGTCATGTTCTTCCCATCTAACTCATTACTGGATCGATCATTGATGCTTGTCAATGGTCTCACAGACCTGATCAACGATTCACCAATCTAGCCGGTACCAGTAGAACGATTAGAATCGCCGATGCCAGCATACATCCCGAAACAAGGAACAATCCGGAATTCAGCGTTCCTGTATAGTCTTTCAGAAAACCGATGATTGCGGGGCTGAGAAAGCCGCCAAGATTGCCCGTGCAATTTACAAGCGCAATTCCTACGGCCGCGCCGGCGCCGCCAAGGAAAGATGTCGGCAGTGCCCAGAACATGGGGATCGCCGAAACCACGCCTACCACAGCCATGGTCAGGCCGATCATAGCAACCATCGTGCTGTTGCCGGCCTGAGTACACAAGGCAAAGCCAAGTGCCGCAACGATGCTGGGCACAACCACGTGCCAGCGGCGCTCGCGCGTCTTATCCGCATGGCGGCCGAAAAGTATCATGGAAATAAGTGCCAGCGTGTAAGGCACCATGGTTAGCAAGCCTATATTGAATGCATCTTTGACGCCGGTCTGGCGGATGATGGTGGGCTGCCAGAATCCGATCGCATACGATCCCATCTCGATGCCGAAAAAGATTAGGCCCATAAGCCAGACTCTTGGAGAAGCAAACACGGAAAGGATGGTGCGGTGCGTTTTCGCTGCTGCTTCTTCATCGATCTCGGCAACGACAACAGCCTTTTCCTCCGCGGAGAGCCATTTCGCGTTCGCCACCCGGTCGTCAAGAGAGAACAGGATAACGATGCCCAGGATCACCGCGGGGGCTGCTTCGAGAATGAAAAGCCATTGCCATCCCGCAAGATGCAGGCTTCCCGCAAGGTAGTGCATGATATAGCCCGAGATTGGGCCGCCGACGATGCCCGAAACTGCGCTTCCAGCTAACAGCACAGCCACCATTTTGCCCCGGCGATGGGACGGAAACCAATAAGTCAGGTACAGGATCATACCTGGAAAGAATCCGGCTTCCGCGACGCCGAGCAGAAAACGGATGGTGTAGAACTCCCATGAGTTTCGCACCAGTGCGGTACAGGCCGAAACAATCCCCCAGGTAACCAGCACTCGGCAAATCCACACCCGCGCGCCTACCCTGTGAAGAACGATGTTGCTAGGAATCTCAAACAAGAAGTATCCCAGGAAAAAAATACCGGCTCCCAATCCATAGACACTTTCACTGAGTTTCAGGTCGCTAATCATTTGCAGTTTTGCGAAGCCGACATTCACCCGGTCGAGATAGGCGACGATGTAGCCAATGAACAAAATCGGCATGATGCGCCATGCGATCCTGTTATACAACAACGTTTGACCGTTGACCGGGGAAAGCTTCGGCATAGCGTAACCTGATTGTGGCAAGTTTCCCCCGATTCTTAAATGTCAGACGTCGATTTTGATCCACTCTTTCTATACGCTGGCGATCAAGCCGCCATCCACCCGGATCACTGCGCCAGAGATGTAGGAGGCGCGCTGGCTGGCGAGGAACGCGACCACATCGGCATATTCTTCCGGCTCGCCGTAGCGGCCCAGAGGAATGCTGCCCGTGCTCTCGGCCGACACGTCCTCTACGCTGCGGCCTTCCCGCTTGGCCTTCGCTTCGTCGAGAAATTTGATGCGGCCGGTCGCGATGCGGCCGGGGAGAATAATGTTAGCGGTAATCCCGTCCTTGCCCACCTCGCGCGCAAGTGTTTTCGACCACCCGACCAGCGAAAGGCGAAGCGCGTTCGAAATACCGAGATTGGGAATCGGCGCCACCACACCGGAGGAAGTACTGGTGATAACTCGGCCCCAGCGTTGTGCCCGCATGCTTGGCAGCACGCGGTCGGTTATCGCAATTACAGAGAGGACCATTGCCTGAAAATGCTTGGACCACAATGCCGGGTCTTGACCGCTGGCTGGGGTCGGCGGCGGGCCGCCGGTTATATTCACGAGGATCTCCACCGGGCCAAGCTCGCTTTCAATTGTCGATATATTCGCATCGATCACCGACAGATCTGAAATGTCCCAGGCAACACCGATACGCTTGCCTCTGGCCGCTGCCAATGCTTCCTCTGTCCCCGCGATGGCACCCGGTTCGATGTCGGCAAAAGCGACGTTTGCACCTTCGTCTGCCAGCGCTTTCGAGATGGCTCGGCCCAAGCCGCCGCCCCCCCCAAGGACCAATGCCGTCCTACCTGTCAATCCAAAATCCACAGTGTTCTCCTGTCTAACGCAATATACATCAGTCAATGAGTCATTGCGAAAGGGGTGCCATATTGGCGGAGTTGACCTCAGCGCCGATTCCTGCGCCTTACCCAATGGCGTGAAAAACTCAACCGTGAGAATTACGAATCGCGGTCAGTAAGAGGCGCTATGGAATTCTTTGGGATCCATCTGCAAGCCACCGAAATGAGGAATTCAAAGGCACCGAAGCGGAGAGCCCGCCCACAAACATCATTGTCGCGTTAGTTGATATGTCAAAAATAAATAGGATAGGTTACTTTTTGATCGCCATCACAGGCGGTGCGATAAGAGAGAGGTTTTGCTTGAATAGAAACACACCTGTGCTATTGTTTCTAGCGAATGGAAATGCTGCTTCCCGCGACTCTAAGATTTGCAACGAAAAGTAACTGCGAAACTGAGGGTGAAACCACCCGTCTGCGTCTGGTCTTTGGCCTACGCGGCCAATCATCAATGCGCGATGCTCTTATCGCCTGAAAAGAGGAATCATGATCCGAGGTCCGATTCATCGCTTCTTTATTTCGCTTGTATTCATCGTATGTGTTGGCTCCGTCGGCCAAACGTCACCACAAAGCGCGCCAGTCGACCGCACTTCCATGGTCACCTTCCACGTAAACGCTCACCAAGCGCCCGTCCCAATGAAGGTTGTGCGTGTCACGCTGGGTGATAAGGAGATCCCGCTCGACACTCCTGTCCCCTTAGAGGGTATGTGGATGCGTACGATTAGCGTGACCCTTCAAAATGTATCCTCGAAGACTATTGTCGAATGCGCCATCGCCGTTGACTTCCCAGAAACCTTTCGAGCTACAAACGGACCGGTCCCCTCGATTCCAATGAGGATGGGCAGGCGATCGGCACATGGGTTTATGCGGTCGAACGGGGCAATTCAGACGCCCCACGAACAAGGAACGGAAGTTCGGATTCCGCCGGGTGCGTCGGTGACATTCAAGACCCCGGAGGGCGCGGACTGGGATCAGGCCGAGGCTTACAAGCTCGTCGATCCAATAACAAAGGTCAGTATCGATTTAGGTTTGATCTTCTTCAACGATGAGAGCAAGTGGGCTGCCGGTCAATACTTTCTGGCTGTCCCGCCTCCCGAAGTGTGGCGGAACGTTTCCGCAGACGAGTTCAATTCTATCGGCGTTCCGGCCCAGCCATAAACAGCTGTGCCAGCCCATCCATGGAGGCTGCTTATGAAACTATCGGGCTTCGGTTTGCTCTCCACCCTACTGGCGAGCATCTCCACAGTCATGTGCGCTCAAAACTTGTACACTTGCGGCCCCGGGGGGTGGGTCGAAGGTGCGTCCGAGTGCAATGTTGGCTGCACCACAAACGACGGAAGCCCTACTTCCGAGGACAGTTGGATCCCGGGCGGGGATAGCAATAACAATAACAATTACTCTGGAGTGACCATGCGCAGCCCCGGCTTATAACAAGGCTCTAAGTTGTCCATCTGTGAGCTATTTCTCAATAGCGGAAGATTGACCTGACCCCCAGAATCCGTCCAATTTGGAATACGATTTGGACGAAGGAAAGGGGAAGGAAGATGAGCAAGAGCAAGCACACCGAAGCGCAGATCATCGGGGCGCTGAAGCAGGTCGAGGCAGGCCGTAGCGCGGAGGATGTAGCGCGGGAACAGGGTGTCAGCAAACACACCATCTACGCCTGGAAGGCGAAGTACGGCGGCATGGACGTGAGCGAGGCTGAAGAGGTCAAGCACCTGCGCGACGAGAACGCGCGGCTGAAAAAACTGGTCGCCGATCTGAGCCTCGACAAGGATATGCTGCAGTCGGTGATGCGAAAAAACTCCCTGGGCTCGTAGAACGAAGGGCGGAAGTGAGGCGCTTGCTGGCCGAGTACAAGGCCAGCGAGCGCCATCCGCCGCGGCGGACGAGCTGATGACGGTGCCGAGATCGAGTGGCCGCTACCAGAGCCACAGAGACGACAGCCTGATCCAGGAGCGGCTGCGAGAACTGGCGCGCGAGCATCCGCGCTTTGGCTACCGGCGACTGTACTTATACCTGCGCGAGGAAATGAAGGTGAACCACAAGAAGGTGCAACGCGTTTATCGCGAACTCGGCCTGAGTGTGAAACGCACGCGGCGCAAACATCTGCGGCGCTCGCTGGAGCCGCGGCCGGTGCTGACTGCGCCCCGTCAGGAATGGGCTCTCGACTTTGCCAGCGATGTAACGGCCGCAGGGCAGCGGTTCCGCGTATTGGGCGTGATCGACAGCTTCACCCGGCAATCGCACGTGCTGGAAACCGCGACCAGTTTTCCCAGCCGGCGCCTGACGCGCGAACTGGAACGCGCCATCGCCGTGCATGGCAAGCCGCAGGCAATCCGCTGCGACAACGGGCCGGAGATGACCTCGCGGCACTTCCTGGCCTGGGCTATTGAACGGAAGATCGACATCGTTCACATCCAGCCAGGTAAGCCGACACAGAACGGCGGCATGGAAAGCTTCAACGGCAAGCTGCGCGACGAGTGCCTGAACACGAGTTGGTTCTGGAATGTATTCGATGCCCGGCGGAGGATCTCGGCGTGGAAGGCGGAATACAACACGCGGCGCCCGCATAGCTCACTGGGCTACTTAACGCCGGACCAGTTCGCGCGGCAGTGCCAGCTGCGTTTGCTCCCCGCAGCCTCGGTTGGAGGAAACGGCTTCGATGAGTTTTCTAAGGCATCGGCGATCTATCGTCCGGTGGGGTTCAGGGCTGGAAGCGGCGCGCTCCTCTGCTCCGCCCCGGTCCTCTCACCGTCTCGATGAGTCGCAGCCGACTATTCCTCGGCGGGTTGCACTCCTGCATTGCCCGCTTCCGCTTCGCCAGCCGAATTCATCTTCGCGCTTGCCGGCTGCAACTGTAAACCTGCGGCTTGGCAAAACGGGCGAAAACCAGGTTATGATTCCATACACCAAACTGGACGGAAAATGGGGTCAGGCCAGGGTGATAGCGTCCGAGCATCTCGTGAATCTTTCAAAGCACGACTATCAATTGGAGCCGAACGTCCGCTTCAGTCCAGATCAGAAGTACGTAATCTTTTCGTCGAATATGTTCGGCCCCGCGTATGTGTTCGCCGCGGAGGTCGACGCCGCACCGGGAAGTGCGGCGAGCGCGTCTTCCTGGCGCACCTTCGCGCCAGCGGCGGGGTCGGTTAACGCGGATTCCTCGGCGACGATTCAGGTTGTCGATCAGTCGCAAAAACCAATTGGAGGCGCTCTTGTTACCGTTAAGTCCTTAGACAACACAGATGGTGCCACGGTCTACAACGCCGACCAAAACGGCACGATCCCGCCCCTCGTCTTCGATCAGGGGCTCTTTCGATTCACAATTATGTGCCCTCACGGCGAGTGTGCGAATACGATCCATGAAAGATTTGCAGGACAGTTGTCTGGAAATGTCGTCCTACAGGCGATTGGTAACTCGTCTACTTCGCCGAGCGCCGCCCAACGTGGCGGAAAAACGACAATTACGGTCCAAGACATGAATCACAAAACCCTTGCTAAGGTTCAAATCCAAGTGCGTACCGTCGATGCAATACAGGAACAATGGTATACGACAGACCGAACCGGTTCCGCAAGTATAAGTCTGCCCGCCGATCCTTCCGTAGTGGTGATCCTCTATAACAGGATCCCATTTGTGTACAGATTTACGTCAGCCTGCGGAGGCTTTAATAACACCGACGGCGATACGATTGCTTGTGTTCCGGCCCGCGATTCGACTCAAGCAGCATTTCCTCAATGATGAATGGGGAAGGCACTTCTCGCGATAGCTTAGTTGGGTACCACAAAGAGTGTGATCGATTGCGCAGGGAAGGTGTAGCTGACGATGGTGCTCGCCGTGCTTCCTAAAGGCGGCGGCGATACGGTCACACTCGGCTGCGCCACGATGGCGGCGAGATTGGCGTTGCTGTACTGCCAGACATTCGCCGTGTTCGAGCTTGGCAACAGGCCTATTAAAGAGAGCGTGCTGGTGATGGCGCCGTAGGTCTTGTTGATCACGACGACTGTTACCGCGTTGTCAGAGCTGCGAAGCGCGCCGTAGATCGACAGCGTGCCCTGGCTGGCATTAGCGGCGCCGCTCGTCGAGGGTAGAACCGTGTCGCCAAAGGTCGACTTATTGCCGTCGTAATTGCGGTAAATCTGAAATGCCATCATGCCGGGGATCTGCGCGGATGGATCGGTCGTCGGCCACATGGTGCCCAGATCGAGGCCTTCGCGGCCAAAGATTCCCAGAATATCAGCCTCCGTGAGTGCGCCGTTGATGGCTTCCATTCCGCCGAAGTTATACTCGTCGATGGCCGTTTTTGTGCCGGGGTAGTCGTTCGCAACCCAGGTCTTCATCATCCGAACCAATTGCGGAGCCTGCTGCGGCGGTGAGCAGCTTTTAATGTAGTTCGGGTCGGTTGTGTAGTTAGGTTGCGGATAATTGCCGCTGGCATCCGTATAAGTCGGATCCCAAAAAGCGCGTGTTGAGTTGAGCCGCGCCTGTTGCGCTCCCGTGTCTCCCGCGGTGGCGAATGCGACGGAGTTTCCGCTGCCCGCGGGATAATCGGCGGCAAAGTAAGTGTGCAGGTCTACGTAATCCAACAGCCGTATGCCATAAGTGGTTTGGGCCGCCGCGAATTGTTGC